>JBGTBZ010000473.1:0-1578 GCA_041749155.1 Phycisphaerae bacterium | reverse complement strand
TCGAATCGGGCGCCATCGTTGGCCTGCTGGGCGGCAACGGCGCGGGCAAAACCACCACGATCGCGATCCTGCTCGGGCTCGTGCTGGCGAGCGGCGGAGCCGTGCGCATCCTCGGCATCGACGCCTTCGCCGAGCGCACGAAAGTGCAGCCGCTGATGAACTTCGAAAGCCCGTATGTCGACATGCCGCTGCGCATCACGGTGCGCCAGAACCTGACCGTCTACGGCCATCTCTACGGCGTGGACGACCTGAAAACCCGCATCGCGACGCTGGAGCGCGAACTGGAGCTGGGCGATTTCATCGACCGCCCGACCGGCAAGTTGTCGTCGGGCCAGAAGACCCGGGTGAGCCTCGCCAAGGCGCTGATCAATCGCCCCCGCGTGCTGCTGCTCGACGAGCCGACCGCCTCGCTCGACCCCGACACGGCCGACTGGGTCCGGGCTCACCTCACGCGCTATTGCCGCGACACCGGCGCATCCCTGCTGCTCGCCTCCCACAACATGCTCGAGGTCGAGCGCATGTGCGACAACGTGCTGATGATGAAGGCCGGCCGCGTCGTCGACGAGGGCACCCCGCGCCATCTCGTCGCCCGCTACGGCCGCGAATCGATGGAAGAAGTGTTCCTCGACATCGCCCGGGGCACCTCGTCGAAGGACGCCCGGAGAACCGCGTCGTGACGGCCTCCAGCCCCGTTCGCCTGTCGCTGCGCCGCATCTGGGCCATGCTGCTGCGCCACCTGTATCTCTTCCGCGCCTCCTGGCCGCGGCTGTTCGACCTCATCTACTGGCCCACCGTGCAGCTCGTCATGTGGGGCTTCCTGCAAATGTTCCTCGCGACCGAATCGAGCTTTTTCGCCCAGACGGCGGGGCTGTTCATCGGCGCGGTGCTGCTGTGGGACATTCTGTTTCGCGCCCAGCTCGGCTTCGCGATCTCGTTTCTGGAGGAAATCTACTCGCGCAACCTCGGGCATCTGCTGGCGAGCCCGCTGCGCCCCTTCGAGTTCGTCATCGCGCTCACCGCCATGAGCCTCATCCGGGTGCTCATCGGCCTGTTGCCGGTGACGTTCCTCGCCATGTGGTTCTTCGGCTTCAACGTCTATTCCATGGGGCTGTGGCTCGTCGCGTTCTTCTTCAACCTGGTGCTGCCCAGCGGGGCCTTCGGGCTCTTCGTCTCCGGCATCCTGCTGCGCTTCGGGCTGGGTGCGGAGAACATCGCCTGGAGCCTCATGTTCCTCATGCTGCCGCTGGCCTGCGTCTACTACCCGCTCGACACGCTCCCTTCATGGCTCCAGTACGGGTCCCTGTCGCTCGCCCCCACCCACGTCTTCGAGGGCATGCGCGCGCTCCTGCTCGAGGGCACCGTCGCCCCGCACTACATGCTCAACGCACTCGCCCTCAACGCCGTCTACTTCACCGTCGGCGCCCTGAGCTTCGCCTATTTCCTCAACGACGCCCGCCACCGCGGCACCCTGGTCGGCATGGGAGAGTAGGACCAGGTTGCATTCCCCACCCGCCCGCCCCCCCCGCCCGTCGTCATTGCCGGGCTTGACCCGGCAATCCATTCCGCAATAACTGCAAT
>JBGTBZ010000472.1:0-3902 GCA_041749155.1 Phycisphaerae bacterium | reverse complement strand
CGCCGGGGCTGCCGACACTCCTGGACCTGGCGCGGGCGGGGCTGAACGCCGTGGATGACGATCCGGAGGGATTCTTCCTGATGATCGAGGGCGGCGCTGTGGACTGGGCCATGCACGACAACCAGCTCGGCCGGGCCATCGAGGAGTACCTGGACTTCAACGCCGCCGTCAAGCTGGTGAACGACTACCTGGATGCGGGGACGAACGGCCACACATGGGAAAACACGCTGGTGATCGTGACGGTGGACCATGATCACATGCTGTACGGGCCGGAGGCCGACACGGTGCCGTTCCAGGAGCTGGTCGACCGCGGAAAGGGGCAGATGCCCGGCTACCGGTGGCTGAGCAACAGCCACAGCAACAACCTGGTGCCCCTGTTTGCCCGTGGGACGGGGTCTGGGCGCCTGGTGGAGCTGGCCGACGAGACCGACGCCTACGAAAGCAGCACCCATCGCTTCGGCCGCGGGCCTTACCTCCACCAGGCTGAGCTGGGTGCACTGCTGAAAGAGTTGATGATGCCCGCGGAGTAGGAACTCTTTCGGAACGTGGGCGCCGATTGCTCCGACGGCCACGAGGACCGGCGCGCGGCCGATGTGTAATCCATGTCAGACCGCCATCGGCAAGTAGGGCCGGTCGATCTCCTCGACGTTGCCGTGGCTCGTGGCATAGCTGCTCCCGAAGCGATTTGCCAGGAAGTCGGACAAGGCGATCTGCTCCTGCCGCACGAACCCCTGTCGCGGCAGCTTGCCTGCGACGTGCAGGTCCAGCACCGCGCAAATCCCCGCGGCGGTTGTGATCTGTATGGCGGAGAGGTTCTGCCCGCGGAACTCGCCGTGATAGACCTTACGGGCATCGGTGATCTGGGTGAGCCGGCCGTCCTTCATGCCGACGCAGGTGCAGAAGATCAGGACGACATCCTGCGGGGTCATGGGGATGGCGTTTTCAAAAATGTCCTTGAGCATCGGCCGGCGCTCGTTCATGCGCAGGTCGAACATGAGGAACTTCACGAGATCGCGGTGCCCGCGGTAGCGGATCGTCTTGTAATCGAGGTTGCGGCACTTGCCCGTCAGCGTCTCGGCGAGCGTGCCCACGCCTCCGCTGGTGTTGAACGCCTCGTACTGCACGCCGTCGAGGCTGAAATGCTCCAGCCCCTCCAGGGGGATCACCTCGATCATCTTCCCATCGACGACGGCCTCGCACGGGTTGCCGTACTCGTTGATGAGGCCGTCGGTGCTCCAGGTGAGGTTGTAGCGCAGCTCGTTGGTCGGGAAGATCGGCAGGGCTCCCACGCGCAAATGCAGCGAATCCAGCGCGTCGAACTTCCGGGCCAGGTCGTTGGCGGCGATGGAGACGAACCCCGGCGCGAGGCCGCACTGCGGCACGAAAACCTGCCCCGGCTTGGCCTCCTTCGACACTCGCCGCACCGCCTTGGTCGTCTCGACGTCCTCGGTCAGATCGAAATAGCTGAGCCCCGCCTCAAGGCAGGCGGCCGCGATGGTCGGGTTGGCCTCAAACGTGACGGCCGAGAGGGCAGAGTCCCGCTCGCGCATCACTTCAACAAGCGCCGATC
Organism: Phycisphaerae bacterium; assembly: GCA_041749155.1. GTDB lineage: Bacteria > Planctomycetota > Phycisphaerae > Tepidisphaerales > Tepidisphaeraceae > JAEZED01. The sequence continues at coordinate 2,332 of JBGTBZ010000472.1, read as the reverse complement.
GGTCGCCAGCGTTTAGCGGCTTGGTCTCGATGTTCGGCCCCAGCGGCACGCGGGAAAGGGCGTCGGCGGACTGGTCGGCGACGCGCACGTGATACTCGCCGGTATCGGCCAGGAACTTCGCGATAGCGGAGCCGATCTTGCCGGCGCCGAGGAGCAGGACTTTGTGCGGGTGAGGCATGGTGTTTCCGTGGGCCAAGGTAGCAGGGGCGGCGTGCTCCTGCTATGGGGGTCGAAGCATAGGATGGGCCATGACGCTCGCCGACAAGCCCCGCACCGATCCAGCCGATGCACTGTCGAAGTTTCACTGGGATCCTCAGCCCCAGGCATCCGCCCTTCTTGCGGAGCTTATGGAGGATGCATTAAGGCGAAATGCCTGGCTGCGGGGCTTTGCGGACCGACTCTACCGGGAGACGGGCAACCGCATCGGCGACATGGTGCGGCTCTGGATCATCTCGGACACGCCGGACAACCGAGGCCGGCTGGCCACAGCCGGGTACACGGTCTCAGACACCCCCGGGGATGGGCCGGTCTTTGTGAACCGGATGGGCATGTTCCCAGATGTCATGCTGGCGGACCACCCGGAGACGGACCTTGGGCTGAAGGTTGAGTTAGTCGCCGACTTTGCCGCGGTCCATGGGCTCGACAGCGAACCGTGGGGACAGCCGGGCTCTCCGGGCCGCCTCGTGTTCGTCGCGAAGGAAAACGGGTTGAACCTCTATGCCATCGAGAAGCGTGGCCATCACGGCTGGACGATACCCAAGCAGTACCCCTCGATGGAGTCGCAGCAGCGCGTGCTGGAGAGCTTCCGCACGCGCCGGCGGTGTTTCGAATCGGATGCAGCGGGCTACGACCATGCCGAGAAGCTTATCGACGCCGCCATCGCGGCAGTGGGGCGTGACATGGCCTGCGAGCTGTTCTTCGCCGCTGAGCGGGAGTACTGGCAGCGTCGGAACCGGGCGGCGCAGTACCAGAAGGCCCGCCAGGACCGCCTTGGCATCGGCTGGGCCAACCACGACCACCACACCTACCGCAACTCGCGCGGCACCTTTCACCGCCTCGTATCACTCTGGGAGAAGCTGGGCCTCGAGTGCCGCGAGCGCTTCTACCCCGGCGTCGAGGCGGGCTGGGGGGCGCAGGTCATGGAGCAGCCCGTCTGCGGCATCGTCACCTTCAACGATGTGGACATCTCGCCGGATGAGCTGATGACGGACTTTGCGCACGAGCCGATGAGCGAGCGCGACAGCCTCGGCACCGTCGGCCTCTGGTGCGCCCTGCACGGTGAGAGCGTGCTCCAGGCGGGCATGCATCACCTGGAGTGCACGTTCGACTTCGGCGCCCTCGGCGAGCAGATGCAGCGCGAAGCGGGCATCGGCATGATGAAGCCGTTCAGCGATTTCCCCTATCTCAAGCAGCAGTTCACCCAGGGCGAACGATGGAGCGTCGATCCGGCCCGCATCGAGCGGCTGCTGGAGCGTGGCCTGATCGGCCGCGAGCAGGCGCAGGAATTCCGCACGAACGGGGCGATCGGCTCGCACCTTGAGAACCTGGAACGCAACGACGGCTTCAAGGGCTTCAACCAGACCGGCGTGACGGAGATCATCCACGCAACCGATCCGCGGAAGCAGCGGTAAGCGCCTAGCGCCGCGTCAAGATGATGTAGATCGCGTGGATCATCCCGGGGATCCAGAAGAAGATCGTCAGCAGCACGTTGATCCAGAAGTGCTTGCTGAGGCCCACCTCGAAGAACACGCCCAGCGGCGGCAGAATGATGGCGGCGATGATCTTGATCGGGTCGCCGACGGTGACGGTGCGGGTGCTTGCCATAGTGCGTTCCTTTGAGACGATCCGGTTGCAACTCGCATACCAGCAGGCGCGGGAAGCCCCGCTTGTGCAGCTATCGACCTGCCAGCCTGCGGCGCTAGCATGATCCGCTGCCTCTGACGCCGCAAACGGCCTCAAGCACGATCCCCGCCCTCGGGAGGGTGCAAGTCGGCGCCACCAGCCTCACGAACTGCCGGGTGCGACAAAACCTTAGCGCCGACTACCAGTACTTCTCCAGGTGCACATTGCCGTCCGGATGCTCGCGGTCCTTGGGCGTGAAGCCGCGGGAGGTCATGTCGGCGGAGACTTCGTCGATCATCGCGGGGTTTCCGCAGAGGAAGATGTGGCAGGTGTCGGGTGAGAGCTCGATGCCAATCAGGTCGCGGAAAGCCTGCGGCTCCAGGACGATGTTCACGCGGCCGCGCAGGCCGTACCAAGCCGCCTCGCGGCCCGCAGGGTCCGGCTCGCGGCTGCACGTGGGCAGGTAGGTCAGCGTCGGGTCGCGCGCCGC
>JBGTBZ010000471.1:0-3691 GCA_041749155.1 Phycisphaerae bacterium | reverse complement strand
GCGAAGCTGCTCGCGATACTCCGCCAGGCGCGCCAGGTACTGCTTGCGCAGAAGCTGGGCATCCATCTCGCGGCGGTGATCGTTCTCCAGGTGATCGAAGCGGATGCGCCCCTTAAAGCCGAACTCCAGCTCGTCGCGATGCCAGAGCTGGAAGACGATCACGTCGTGCCGCGCGTGGCGGAAATGCGCCAGGCCCTTGAGCAGCTCCGGCACATCGCCGAAGCAGTCGGAGATCAGGATCACCAGGCCCCGCCGGTGCAGCTTCGGGGCCAGCTCGTGAAAGATCCGCCCCAGCCCCGTCTCTCCGCCGCTCGCGCAGGCGCTCATCGCCTCCAGCAGCACCCCGAGGTGCTTGGGGTTGCTGCGCGGCGGGATGTGCTTCTGCACCTTCGTATCAAACGTCACAAGCCCCACGCCATCCTGCTGGCGAAGCATGAGGTAGCTGAGGCACGCGGCGAGGCGGATGGCGTACTGCTGCTTTGAAAGCGCCGCCTGGGCGCCGGCCTTCTGCGCGCCAAAGGGCCGCCAACCCTTCGCCCGCGCCTCCGCGCCCCCGCCGTACGCCATCGACCCCGAGCAGTCCAGCAGCAGCGTCGCCCGCAGGTTCGTCTCCTCCTCGAACTCGCGGATGTAGAAGCGGTCGGTCTTGCCGTAGATCTTCCAGTCCAGGGCGCGCAGGTCATCCCCCGGCACGTACTGCCGGTGCTGCTTGAACTCGACCGAGTTGCCCTTGTGCGGCGAGCGGTGCAGCCCCGCGACGAACCCCTCGACCACCCCGCGCGCCAGCACCTGCAGATGCCCCACCTGCTGGAGGTCGTCGGGGGAGAGAATGTCGGTGAGCAGGGGCACGGGTCGCGGGGATTGTACGTCCCTACAGACGCGTGCCGGGGCGCGGTTCTATCGCTGCAAAAGAGGCAAGAAAAGGGGGGCGGAGCCGGAGCCCGAGAACGTCGAACGTCGAACGTCCAACGTTCAACGTCGAAGTCCGAGATGCATCCGCTCCGACACTTCGACGTTGGACGTTCGACGTTCAGCGTTCGACGTTCGCTGGGCCCACCCTCACGCCGCCGCGGGGAGGGCCTTGACCTGGAGCTCCGGCAACGACCCGCGACCGTGAGGGAGCGGCTCGGGCAGGGCGCGGGTGATGTCGTACTTCCCCTGCGAGAGCAGGATTCCCGGGTCGGACTCGACCGCCTCCAGCCACCGGTCGCGCAGCTCGCGCGCTGCGGCGATAAGCTTCGGGTCGGCCTTGCGCTTCTCGCGTCGCGGTTTCGGGGCCGTCTGGTCCACGGTGGATGCGGCGGGGACAATCGGCTCGGGAGTCGGCGTCGCCGGCGGGGGGCCGAAGTGCGCATACACGCGCTTGCGCGGATTGGGCGTGGGCTCCTGCGGAGAAGCGACCATGCCCGGCACGAGCGCGGGCGTCTTCTTTGCCCGCGCGGGCGGCGCCGCCTGATCCTGCGGATGAATCACCGGCATCTGCTCGCTCCAGTGCAACGCCGGAGGAATGGGCAGGACCAGTCGGTCCTCGCGGATCGATCCCGAGTCAGTCTTCGCCGGGAACCACCAGGGCGTGGTGTTGTCGCCCGGGCGGATCCGCTTCTGCCAGAAGATGTGCACGCGCGGCATGCCGCGCTTGCCCTTCGTTTCGCTGCCGGCGCGATAGGCCAGGGGGACGAACCCCAGGGATTCCCAGAACCGGTTGGCTTCAATATCCTGCGCGCACCAGCAGCAGAAGAGCCTGCATCCATACGCCGCACGATCAAACATCGCCTTCACCAGCATCGCCCCGACAAGCGAGCGCCGCTGACCCTCCTCAACGCACAGTTGATAAATGATCCCGCAGTCGTCGCGCTTGAAGTAGCGGTCCGTGCCGATCACGTAGCCGACCGGCGCACCGCCGTCCTCCGCGACGAGCACATGCCCCGCCTCGAGCTTCGACTGAAGCTGCGCGCGCGGCATGTATCCAAGCTGCTTGCAGTACGCCGTCTGGAGCCGGTCGATGAAGGCAAAGTCGCCGGGCATCCCGGGCCGAATCGCGACGTTCACGCGCGGTGTCAGGATGATCGCGTTGTCGTTCATGTCCGCTACTCGCTACTGGATCGTCCCCGAAAACGGCGGAAGCATCGGGCCTTCGGCAAACTCCCAGCTCACCGGGTCGGGCACGCTCCAGGTCGTCGCCGTCGTCACATCCACCGCAAACGCAATCGTCGCCGTCTGCTCGCCAAACGTATAAATCGCATCGTCGGGCAGATACTCCGTCGCGCCGATCATCACCGCCAGCGCCCCCTGCGCCTCGCCGATCGCCAGCAAGGTGCCGACGAAGCTCACGACAATCTCGTTGTTCGCCGCGCCGTGCGCGACGGACACAATCCCTCGCGGCGTCTGCGGCTCGACGAACGCCGCCGGGCGGCGCCTGCGGCGGCGCCTTGGTTTGCTTGGGATGAGCGGTGGTGGAAGCATGGCGGAAAGGATGAAGGATGAAGGATGAAGGATGAGGGATGGGGTGAAATCCGAATGACGCGCTGTTGGGCCGGCGAAGCCGGAAAACCAGAAATCCGAATCAATGTCCAAGCCCGAATGACCAAGGCGCACACACTTCGCCACTCGGACTTGGTCATTGATTCGTCATTCTGATTTGGTCATTCGTCATTCCGCGTGCTCCGCACGCGGCTCACGCCGCAAGCTTCGGGGCCTGCGTCACGGTCGCGGTGACCATGCCGCTGGGCGTCGTGCCGAAGTTCACGGTAAACTCCGCGGCGATGCCCACGGAGTTGGCCCGCGCCGCCTGCACCTGGTAGTACACGTGCGGCACTCCCGCGGGCACGGTCGTGTCGATGAACTTCTTCTCGCCGGTCCCGGCGATGAAGTTCCACGGCGTGCCCGGCATCTCGCGGCGGTAGATGTGATAGAGCGGCCCCGCGGCGTTGGCCGGGTTCTCGCACCGCCAGGACAGCTCGATCGTGCCGTTGGGCAGCAGCGCGACACCAAAGTCGAACGGCTTGCCGGGAGGGGCAACGGGCGAGGGGGTGGCCGGGACCGGAAGCTGCGCAAGGGCGTAGATGTCCGGGTTTCCGGTCGTCTCCGCCTTGACGCCGACCTGCTTGATCACACCGGCGCCGGCGATGCTCATCGCGCGGACGGCGTTGTGAAGCACCACGGTCTTCGCCTCGGCGGTGGAGCGCGCATCCTGCTGCTCCTGGTAAGCGGTGAACGCGGCTTCGGCCTTGGTCTCAACGTCAGTCGCCTCGGCGACTGACGTTCCGATGGCCACAGCGTTCGTCACCCATCCCGGTGCCTTCCCGCGGAAATACTGAATCTTGTCGAGGATCTTATTGGGGACTGTCGACATCCGAAACTGCCTTTCTGCATTTTCGTCCTGGGCGGGCCGTGCTTTCCGCCGGTCTCGCGTCGCGATCACTTTGATCGCCTCGCCGCCGGCATCCTGCCCGTCTGAGTATGAAATCGACGCCACTGCCGGGCCGCTTAACTTCCGCGCCACGAACTCGAAATATTTTGTGCCCCGCGCAGCGCCGCACTATGCGTTTGCCCAGCCGAAGGCAGCGCCATGACGCGGCGTGACCGGTCGGTCCGGGAAAATCAGCCAATGCGCGGCTGATCGGCGAGGGGCGGCCGCGGCAGGCGGGGAATGCGCCGCGCGAGGGTCCTCTGGCGCGGCTGGTTCGACCCC
>JBGTBZ010000470.1:0-1751 GCA_041749155.1 Phycisphaerae bacterium | reverse complement strand
CGCCGCCTGGATCTCCTCGGCGGCCTTCTCGTAGCGCTCGGCGCGCTCGCGGTCGCCGAAGCTCACGGCGAAGTTGCGCGCCGCGATCAATCCGCCATAGACCGTGCCGACGGTGAACGCGTGCACGCCCCAGCGCTCCTCCCACAGGTCGTAGCTGGGCAGCGGCAGCCCGGTGCGCCCGTCGCGATAGCGGACCATGAAGTCCGCTGCCGGCTGCACGATGTCCACCCACAGCGGTCGGATGAACTCGATGTCGCGATACCGCCAGTAGTGACGCCACAGCGCCCAGACGACCAGCGCCGTCTCATCCTCCTGGATGGGCAGGCTCGGCTCCCCATCCTTGATCCACGGATGCCACGAAGAGGCGGGGCTGCCGTCGGGGTTGTACTTGTGCAGGAAATAGCCCCCGGGCGTGATCGTCCGCTGGCAGAAGCTGTAGAAGCGCCGGGCCAGGTCGGTGTAGCCGCACAGGTCCAGCGCATCGGCCACCAGCGCCCCGTCGCGCGGCCAGACATAGCTGTATGTGTCGCGCGAGAACTGCATGATGTCCGAGTCGTTCGCCGCCAGGATCGCCCCCTCCTCGTCGATCTGCGTGCGCACGATCAGCAGCGAGCGCCGGAACAGGTCCACCACGTTCTCGGGCAGGTCGCCGAAGTTGAAGCCCGGTCCGCTGCTCCAGAGCCGCCAGTACGCCGTCGTGCGGTCGATGACGCGCTGGGGAGTCTGCTTGTGGACCCAGCGCTGCATCTCCGCGATCTCCGCCCGGCTCTGGCCCGCGATCATGACCATGTAGAGCGTCCGTGCCTCGTGCGCCGCCATGTGCAGGGCGCAGGCCATCGTGCTGTCGACGGCGCCCTGGGCGATCGCGTTCATGCCCAGCTTGCCATCCTCGGCGTCGCGATAGGTGCCCTCGGCGCCGCCGAAGCCGCTGGTGCCGGTGGCGAACTCGTCGACGCGCTGCTCGCCGGCCTCGAAGAAGGTCGCCATGATGTACCGCGTCGCCCGGTAATGGATCATCCCGCGCAGCTCCGGGTCATAATACGCCGTGTCGCCGATGCGCGTGCCGAACATCAGGAAGTCGTGGTGGTGAAAGATCTTGATGACGCGCGCGGCATCGAGGTCGTTTCTTACGCGGATCCGGCGCACGTAGACGTTGCGGTGGAAGTCCACCACGTCGTTGCACGCCAGCGAAACGCCCAGCGAGGCGTTGCGGCAGCTCACCCGCGTCGTCAGGCTCTCGGGCAGGTAGTTCTGGCGGACCTCCCACGAAGTGTCGCTCGTCCAGGAAAGCCTCCCGCCCCCGCCGGCGGGCTTGCGCTGCCCGGGCATCTCCGCCCACACGCCGAAATGGCAAGGCCCCGCCCCCGCGTGGTTCTCCTGCCCGACGTGCGGGTAGTACAGATCGCGGATCTGGTAGCGGTCGTCGAAGGTGATCAGCAGCCGGCCATTGCCGACGGGAATGTCTCTGGGCATGGGTTGGACCCATTATGGTCGTTCAGAGGCGTGGGAAGAAGTCGGAATAGGTCAGAAGTCAGAGGTCAGAATAGGCACAGGGCTCCGACTCTGATCTCTGACCTCTGATCTCTGCCCTCTCCCTCACGCCGCCGCGGGGAGGGCCTTGATCTCGACCTCCGCCAACGAGCCGCGACCGTGAGGGAGCGGTCCGGTCTCGGGCAGCGCACGCGCCACGTCGTACTTCCCCGCCGGCAGGATGAGGCTCGGATCGCGGGCAACCTCCTCGAGCCACCGGT
>JBGTBZ010000469.1:0-2014 GCA_041749155.1 Phycisphaerae bacterium | reverse complement strand
CGCCAGACGGTTAGTCTTTCGCGCCGGACATCTAGTTTTTCGCGCCAGACAGGTATTCTTAACAATCGGACAGGTGTCCTTAGCGCTCGGATGGTGATCCTGAGCGCGCAGATGGCCGTCTGGGGGGCGCCGGATAGAGAGTCTTAACGATCAGACACCCATCCGGGTCGCCCGGATCATGATCCGGGTCGGGAAACTGGCTAGCTGGCGGCGCCGAGCAGCGTTATGGCCCCGTCTCGCTGCCGGCGATCCCTGCCCATCGCTGGGCCCGCTGCTCGGCCGTCGTTTCCTCGATCCGCGACGCGATCGTCCAGACATGCCCCGATGGGTCCATTACCCACGCCACACGGTCGCCCCAGAACTGGTCCTGCGCCGGGAACAGTACTTCCGCCCCGCACTGGACCGCACGCTCCACCGCCTGGTCAACATCCGCCACATACACGAACACCACTACGGGCGAGCTGCCGTCCGTCGGCGGCGCGCGGCTCGGCAGGCCCGGCGATTCAGCCTCGATCATGATCATCCCCGGGCCGATCCGCAGCAAGGCATGAACCACCGCCCCGTCCGGCCCCGCCCGCCGGCCCAGCTCCTCCGCCTCGAAGGCGCCTGCGCAAAATTCGATCTCCGCCGCCGGATCGCGGCAGAAAAGACGCGGAATCACGACAGATGAGTTCTCCGGAATGCCCATTGGCCATGGCTCATTCCCCCGCCCGCAGCGCCTCCAGAAGCTGGGCCTGCTCCGCCTTGTTCAGCAGCTCGACCCCCAGCACCAGCTCCTGCTCTTCCACCGAAAGCTCCGACACCCGCGCCGGGACGAATCCGCGGCCCGGCAGGGGGATGAACGCGATCAGAGGCGCTACTTCCTTCCCCTCGAATAGCTCCCGCAGCTGCTCCTGCGAGGAAAGAAGGATCGCCGATTCATTGGCAAAACCGTCGGGGGAAATGTCCGCTTCGCGCCGCAGCACGGCGGTGCGCTCGCCCAGGGCGGCCACCGCATGGGTGCGGAACTTCTCGAAGGCCATGTCCGGCAGGGGGATACGCCCGGCGTAGATGCCGTCCAGCTTCAGGTGAACCGCACCCTCCTCGTCCACCACCGGCAGGAAGTAGAGGCTCACGACCGCGTTGAAGTCCGCCATCCGTCCCGCCAGGATCACGCGGCCATCGTCGATGGCGATCCGCGGGTTGGTCATGTACCTGGCCATCCGCGGCTCGTAACCCGTTTCCTGGAGCCACTTTCGGAAGTACGTGTCCAGCTCCCGCCCGGTGAAGGTGACGGTGATCGGCTCGTCCGCCGTCTCCGCGATCAGCGGCGGGTCTTCTGCTGAGCCGTCGTCCGCCGGGGCGGCGGGCCCGGCGGCGCCGCGGGAGCGGGCGTAGGCGCGATCCAGCACCCCCTGCAGATTCAGCACCTTGCGCTCGACCGATTCGAGCGCGCGCAGCCGCTCCTCGCCCTCCAGCGGCTTCTCGCTGTAAAACGCAGGCACTGACCGCATGCCCGTCCACAGGTACGTGCCGATCCCCGCCGCGGCGGCAAGCAGCAGGGCAAGGCACAGCCCAGCGATCTTGAGAAACTTCTTCATCGTGTAGCGGATGGTGCAGGCGGCAGTGCAATCGGCATTCCAGCGGCCCGGCGGTCGGACTGTGATGTTATCCGGGCGTCGCCGAACGCGGCAGGCCCCATACGAGCCGCAAAACCCGCGTTCGCGGCAGGTTACGAGAACGTTCGCAGGCCTTGGCGCACTAACGATTTATCGACGTATCTGTCTGATTCATTGGCCGAATCGGCGTATGATTTGGTCATCCTGCCGTGCTTTTCGCTGCGGCAGCCGAAACGGAGGCTGTTATGCGCTCAAACGCTTCGATTCTTCGTCTTCTGCCCGTCGCCGCCGTCGGCCTTTCGCTGGGCCTTGCCGGCGTCGCCCAGGGCAGCCTCCAGGACGGCTACCGCGACCGCGGGGCGCGTTACGAGCGCGCCCAGGCCGAAAGCTCCCGCGCCCGCACCCGGACGGCGGAG
>JBGTBZ010000468.1:0-3218 GCA_041749155.1 Phycisphaerae bacterium | reverse complement strand
CTGCGCGACTCCGTGCTCCAGTCGGACCTGATCCTGGCCGATGGGGCCGCCATTGTCTGGGCGAGCTGGCTGCTGCGCCGTCCGCTGCCGGAGCGGGTTGCCGGCATCGATCTGTTTGAGCAGCTCCTTCGCCTGGGAAACGAGAAAAACTACTCGGTGTATCTGCTTGGCGCCTCGGCGCAGGTTCTGGACCGCGTGATCTCCCAGATCGCACAGCACTATCCGAATGTGCGGATCGTCGGGGCCCGAGACGGGTACTTTCCTTCCGAGGCATCCGAGAACATCGCCCAGGAGATCCATGCAGCCCGCCCGGACATGCTGTTCCTAGGAATGACCTCGCCGAAGAAGGAGCTTTTCCTGGGAGCGTTCGGGCACTTGCTTGACGTCCCGGTGTGCCATGGCGTCGGCGGATCCTTCGATGTGATGGCCGGCGAGGTCAAACGCGCACCGCGCTCTTGGCAGCAACTTGGCATGGAGTGGATGTACCGCGTGCTTCAGGAGCCGGGGCGCATGTGGAAGCGATACCTCGTTACCAACACGATGTTCCTGTTCATGCTGGCCCGGGAAATGACGCCACTGCGCGCCGCCGGTTGAAACCTTCAAACGCTCCTGGATGACGAGAGGTCGGGCGGTTCCGCCAATGAGTTACAGACAAACCGATAGCGGTGCATACGACGGCGTCATCTGTTTCGGCGGTGGCGACTGGTGGTATCACAATCGCGGCCACTACGACATGCAGATGATGCGGTCGTTCAGCCGCCGCGTACCGGTTCTGTACGTCAACTCCAACGGAGTCCGGATTCCGCGGGTCGGCGAGGGCAGGATGTTCCTGCGGCGCGTGCGGCGGAAGCTGAGGAGCCTGGCCCGGGGCTTTGTCAGGGCCTCCGACCGCTTTGGCGTGCTGAGCCCCGGGGCGCTCCCGGGACCGCTGGGATGGAAATACTCCAGGCGGCTCATCGCCGCGCAGGCTCGCAGGGCGGGGCGAAAGATGGGGATCCAACGCCCGCTGATCTGGATTACCTGCCCGCCGGCGGTCGAGTTGCTGCGGCATTTCGCCGGGCGCCCGGTAGTTTACCAGCGGACGGATCGCTGGGAGTGCTTTCCCGGCTGCAACCCCGCCCAGATCCGCGGCTATCATGCTCGTTTGAGCAGCTCGGCGGCGTTGACGCTCTTCTGCTCGCGCCTGCTTTTCAAGGAAGAGGCCGCAGGCTGCCGGGATGCGCTGTTTGTTGACCATGGCGTCGATTACGACGACTTTGCCTCTGCCGGCGACGGACACTTCCCCGAGCCCGAGGATCTTGTTGCGATCGGGCGCCCCCGGGCCGGGTTCATCGGCGGAATCGACGGCCACACGTTCGATCCATCGCTCTTTCTGAGCACCGCGCGCGCGCTGCCGGATGTGCAGTTCGTTGTGGTGGGGGCTTGCTCGCTTCCGCGCGGCTGGTGTGAGCTGCCGAACGTCGCTCTGCTGGGGCAGCGGCCCTACGAGCAGGTCGCCCGCTACATGGCGGCGTGCGACGTGCTGATCATGCCGTGGAACCGCAACGAATGGATCAACGCGTGCAATCCCGTGAAGCTCAAGGAGTACCTGGCGGTGGGGCGTCCGGTCGTAAGCACGCCATTCGATGAGCTGAAGTACTATGCAGGCAGCGTCCTCGTAGCACAAGACGCGGCCCAGTTCGTCTCGCAGCTTCGCGCCGCGATCGCGCAAGGAAGCGACCCGGCGCTTCAACGCCAGTTGGTTCAGGACCAGACGTGGGAGGCCAAGCACGCTCAGGTGGTCCGAAGGCTGGAAGAAACAGGATGGTGCCTCTCGGTGCCCGCGGCAACGCAGGTGCGGACGCCCGTGGGGCTCGGCGGCAAGCCGGTTGACACATGCCAAGCAAAATTCTCAACGTAGTCGGGGCGCGGCCGAACTTTATGAAGATCGCCCCGATCATGGAGGCCTATCGGGGCACGGACATCGAGCCTCTGCTGGTCCACACCGGCCAGCACTACGACCGGCAGATGAGCGATTTGTTCTTTGCGCAATTAGGCATCCCCGAGCCGAACGTGAACCTCGGCGTCGGGTCCTCCACGCACGCCCAGCAGACGGCCGCCATCATGCAGGCTTTTGAGCCCGTGGTGATGGAGCACCGCCCCGATGCGGTGCTTGTGGTGGGCGACATCAACAGCACGGTCGCCTGCGGCCTGGTCGCGGTAAAGCTCGGCGTAAGGCTCGTACATGTTGAGGCGGGGCTTCGCAGCTTCGACCGCACGATGCCGGAAGAGATTAACAGGATCGTCACTGATTCGATCAGCGATCTGCTGTTCTGCACGGAGCAGGCGGGCGTCGACAACCTCGCCCGCGAGGGGATCAATCACGACAAGGTGCATCTCGTGGGCAATGTCATGATCGATTCCCTGCTGCGCAACCGGCAGAAGGCCGAGACCTCCGCCATACTCCAGGAACTGGGACTCGAGCCGCGCGAATACGCGCTGCTGACCCTGCACCGGCCTTCCAACGTCGACGACCCCGCCGCCTTCGGCCGCCTGCTCGACGCCCTGGAAGTCATTCAGCGCCAGCTTCCCATCGTCTTCCCGATTCATCCCCGGACTCGCAAGGTCCTGGCGGCGTCACCTCTGGGCCGCCGCGTCGGCGAGTTGAGCGGTTTGCGCATCGTCGACCCCGTGGGGTACCTGGACTTCGTGAAGCTCATGGCCCACGCACGCCTTGTCCTGACCGACAGCGGCGGCATTCAGGAGGAGACGACGATTCTCGAGGTGCCGTGCCTGACGCTGCGGCAGAACACGGAGCGGCCCATCACTATCGTATGCGGCTGGAATCAACTCGTCGGAACCAAGCCCGACGCGATCGTGGCGGCGTTCAGGGGCATCATGAGCGGTGAACATCGTGCCGGGGGCCGGCCGCCGCTGTGGGACGGCAGCGCCGCCGGACGGATCGTGCGCGTGCTGCTGGACGGTCGATAGCTGCGGCCGCTCAACAGCGCAAGCCGGAGGCGGGGACCATGCAGGTCCCCGCCTCTGGCAATTCACGATCGCCGGGGTTGCGAAAGGGCTAGCCATTGCCCTTGCCATCGCGCGAGTCGCCGTAGGCTTCCTCGCCGGTGTCGTCCCAGACGTTGCCGCTCCACACCGGGTCGCCGTCGGCCTGGAGCAGGCCGTAGCGGTAGTCGCGGCCAAAGCGGTTATCGACGATCTGCACGTTCACCGGGTCG
>JBGTBZ010000467.1:0-3423 GCA_041749155.1 Phycisphaerae bacterium | reverse complement strand
TGGATGGCGTGGTGAACAACGCCGGCTACGCCCCGCAGGCGGGGGTCGAGGAGACGGATGCGGCGCTTTTCGAGCGGACGATCGCAGTCAATCTGTCCGCGGCGATGACCCTGTCGCGCCTCGCCTGGCCGCACCTGCGCGAGCAGGGCGGGGTGATCGTGAACGTCAGCAGCATGTCGGCGGTGGATCCGCTGCCCGGCTTCGTCGCCTACGCCGCCGCAAAGGCGGGGCTATTGGGGCTGACGAAGGCCCTTGCGCGCGAAGGGGCGGCGGCGGGGATCCGGAGCGTGGCGATCATCCTCGGCGGGGTGGAGACGGAGATGTTCCGGGGTCTGAAGGGGGTCGAAGGCGTGCCGGCGGAGTCGCTGCTGAGTCCCGAGGAGGTGGGGCGCGTGATCGCCGAGTGCATCACGGGGCCGCTGCGATACAGCAGTGGGGAAGGGATTTACCTGCGGAAGCAGGCGTAGTTAATCCGCTTCCGGATCGATGGCATCGCTGATCCCCGCGGCCTCCGCCGGCGGTTCTTCGGCCGGCCGGTCGGCGGCGAAGAGTTTCTGCTGTTCGAGGCGGCGGAGGCGCTTGAGGCCATCGCCGACGAGGTCGAGGCAGCCGGGGCCGAGGATGCTCGCGACCTCACGCTCGAAATCAGGTCCGGGGCAGACGCGCAGGTCCGCGCCGAAGCGGAGGGTAAGTTTCTTTGGAGCGCCACGTGGCACAGGCGCGGGGCTTGAGTCTTGTTGCTCGGCGACGGACCCAGGCGAGGAGCCTGTGCTACAGAGCTGCGCATACACGTCACACCCGCCCTTGTGCCGCTCCAGCACCGGCTTGAGCGCGATCAGCGTCTCCGGCGTGTGGCGGGCGGCATCCAGGTTCAGCTTGATGGCGGTGGTCAGGCGGGTGGCGGCCTCCTCGACGGGGATGAGGTCAGTGACGATCAGGCAGGGCGTCTCGCGGCGCTTGTCCACCTTGGCGCGGACGAAGACGATCCGTTCCGCAGCGATCGTCGGGCTGGGGCGGGCCCGCTGCTGGTCCTCGCGGGCGATGGCGTCGAAGGTGTCGGCGAAGCACATCCCCTCGATCTTGCCGTCGAGGTCCTCAAACTCGAGCACCGCCCACTTCTGCCCCGCCGAGCGGCCGGCCTTGGCGACCTTGGGCTTGACGGCACAGATCATGCAGCCGATGACGACCTCGATGCCCTCGCTGGCGTTGACGGTCTCGCGTGTGGAGGCGGTGGTGTATCGCTCGATGGTGGTGGCATGTTCCGTAAGAGGGTGGCTGGAGAGGTAGAAGCCCAGAAGTTCCTTCTCGAACTTGAGCAGCTCGCTGGCTTCGAACTCGGGGACCTTGGGAAGCGATTCGTTCCCCGCCGCTGAAGCGGCTGGGCCTCCCGAATCTTCGGGCATGCCGAACAGGGCTGTCTGGCCGGTGCGCTTGTCGTCCTGCGTGCGCTGACCGACCTCGAAGGCGCGTTCCAGAGCTGCCAGAGCCGGAGCGCGCTGAGAATGGACGCTGCCGAAGGCGCCGCAGCGGATCAGGGCGTCGATCGTCGATTTCTGCACGCTGCGCGTATCCACCCGCTCGCAAAAGTCGAACAGGCTCCGGAACGCCCCGCCTTCGACGCGCTCGGCGATGATCGTCTCCACCGCCTTCTCCCCCACCCCGCGGACGGCAGTGAGGCCGAAGCGGATAACGCCGCGCTCGGTGAGCTCGCGTCCTCGCGAGCCGTCGGGTCGGTCGGCCTTGGAGCCCCCTTTGCGCCCCCCAACGGCGGCCCGTGGGGACGCCGGCCCTCCCACAGCCGTATACACCGGCGTGAAATCCGTCCCGCTCGCGTTCACGTCCGGCGGAAGCACCTCGATCCCGCGCGACCCATCCGGCAGACGGACGCGGCGGCACTCCTCGATGTACTCGACCACCTTGTCCGTGTTCCCCGACTCATACGTCAGCAGCGCCGCCATGTACTCAACGGGGTGGTAGGTCTTCATGAACGCCGTCTGGTACGCGATCATCGCGTAGCGCGTGCTGTGGCTCTTGTTGAAGCCATATCCACCGAACTTCAGGATCAGCTCGAAAATATCCTCCGCCCGCCACTTCTCCAGGCCCCGCTCCTGGGCGCCCTGCAGGAACTGCGGGCGGAACTTGTCGATGACATCCTTCGTCTTCTTGCTGATCGCCTTGATCAGCTTGTAGGCGCTGGCCAGCTCGATCCCGCCGAGCTGGTTGAAGATCTGCATCACCTGCTCCTGATACACCATGATCCCGTAGGTCTCTTCCAGGATCGCATCCATAATCGGGTGAACCTGCGGCACCGGCTCGCGGCCGTGCTTGCGGCTGCAGTAATCCGGGATCAGCTCCATCGGCCCGGGCCGATACAGCGCGTTGGCGGCGATCAGGTCCTCCAGACGGTCCGGCCGCATCTTCATCAGCAGGTCGGCCATCCCGCCGGATTCAAACTGGAACACGCCCCGCGTCTCCCCGCGGCGGAAGAGGTCCAGCACCTCCTGGTCGGCGAAGTCCAGGGCCTCCAGGTCGATCTCGATTCCCTTGATCTGGCGGACGAGCTCGACGGAGCGCTGGAGCGTCGTGAGCGTCCGCAGGCCCAGGAAATCCATCTTCAGCAGGCCGCACTTGTCGACGATCGGCCCCTCGTACTGCGTCAGGACGTTGCCGTCCTTGTCGACGTAGAGCGGCACCAGCTCATCCAGCGGCTGATCGGCGATGACGACGCCCGCGGCGTGGCAGCTCGCGTTGCGGCACAGCCCTTCCAGGCGCTGGGCGATGTCGATGACTTCGCGGACCTGCTGGTCGGTCTCGTAGAGCTGCCGCAGGTCGGGCGTCCTGGCGATGGCGTCCGCCAGCTTCACGCCGGGTACGCCGGGAATGAGCTTCGTGATCCGGTCCACCTCCGACAGCGGCAGGTTCATGACGCGCCCGACGTCGCGCACCGCCGCCTTCGCCGCCAGGGTGCCGAAGGTGATGATCTGGGCGACGTGGCCATACTTGCCGCGGACGTACTCGATGACTCTCGGGCGGCCGAGCATGCACAGGTCGATGTCGATATCCGGCATGTCGTTGCGCGACGGGTCCATGAACCGCTCGAAGAGCAGGCCGAACTTCACCGGATCGACGTTGCACAGGCCCAGGAGGTACCCCACCATCGTCCCCACGCCGCTGCCGCGGGCGCCGACGGGGATGTTGTTCTGGCGGGCGTAGTTGCAGAAGTCCCAGACGATCAGGAAATAGCTGCAAAACCCCTTGGCGGCGATAACGGAGACTTCCTTCTCCAGCCGCTCGCGGATTTCCGGCGCGACATCCGTCGTGCCGTAGCGCCACTTCAGCCCCTCCTCGCAGAGATGGCGCAGGTACGCCTCGTCAGCCGTCTGTGGCACAGGCGCCTCGCCTGTGTCTGGTACCGGAGCGCCG
>JBGTBZ010000466.1:0-3739 GCA_041749155.1 Phycisphaerae bacterium | reverse complement strand
GCCCCGGTGCCGCCGCAGGCGCAACGGCCAGCCCACCGGCGCTGCAGCGCAGCCCGGACGCGGAAGAGACCCGCTGATACGTGTGCCCGTTCACAGATTTCGCGAGCCGGTTGGCATGGCCGACCCGGCTCGTATTGCCTTCGGGCTAGTCGTCATCCTCATCACGCCGGCCCCGGTCAACGGTTGCCGCGGCACCCTCGCCGGTATCCTCCCCGTCCAGCCGGGCCTTCATCAGCCGGCCGACCTTGAACTTGACCGTGCGCTTTTCCGGAACCCGGACGGGGGCCAGTGTCCGGGGGTTCTGGGCACGCCGAGCCTTGCGCTGTCGCGTCTCAAAAACGCCAAAGTCCCGAAATTCCAACCGATTACCCTTCCCAAGCTCCTCGACGATCTCGTCCAGGAACATCTGCACGACCTTCTTGACCAGCACCCGCTTCTGGTCAGTCGTCTCGGCGATGCGGTCGATCAATTCCTTCTTCGTGATGGTCGCCATGGCCGCGCCTCGAGGTATTGCACTTATGGGGGAGTCGCCCGCCTATCCGAGCCAGTCGTAACCGCACTTCCGCTGCCGGGCTTGGGGACGATAGGACGTCCGTAACGGCAACAAGAGTAAAGGTTTAACAGGAGGCCTACCCCGCCGCTAGGTGCATTTTCTGACGCCTGCAGAGGGGGCCCTTGGGGCCATCACCTACGCCGACGGCAGCGGCCTTCTGCCCTGTCAGCAGCCCTTTCCTGCCCGTACAGTGCTGCAGACCGATGCCCCTCAAGCCGCACGGAAGAGTCTTCGAGTCGATTCTCGACACCGTCGGAGGGACGCCCATGGTGCGGATCCATCGGCTGATCCCGCCGGACCAGGCCCTGGTCTATGCCAAATGCGAGTTCCTGGGTCCGGGAGGCAGCATCAAGGACCGTATCGCCCTTGCCCTGATCAACGAGGCAGAGAGGACCTGCGGGCTTGATAAGGACTGCGTCATCATTGAGCCCACCAGCGGCAACACGGGCATCGCCCTTGCCATCGCCTGCGCCGCCAAGGGGTACCGGCTGATTCTCACGATGCCCGCCAGCATGAGCCTCGAGCACCGCCGCCTGCTTAAGCACTTGGGGGCCGAATTGATCCTCACCCCCGCGGAACGGGGCATGAAAGGAGCCGTGGCGGAGGCCAGGCGTCTGGCTGCCGAGATCGACCGGAGCTGGATACCCAGCCAGTTCTCGAATCCGGTGAACCCGGAGGTTCACAGGCAGACGACGGCCGAGGAGATCTGGCAGGACACGCAAGGCAAGGTGGACATTGTGGTGGCGGGTGTCGGCACGGGGGGGACCCTGAGCGGGGTGGCGGAGGTCATCAAGGTTCGCAAGCCCGGTGTGCAGGCGATCGCGGTGGAACCGGCGAAGCTCCCGGCGATCGGCAAGCGACAGGAGGGGCACGTGGTGGAGCCAGGAAGCCACAAGGTTCAGGGAATTGGGGCCGGTTTTGTGCCGGACAACCTGAAGCTGGCGCTGGTTGACGAGGTCATTGGCGTCGAGGATGAGGACGCCTTCGAATGGGCTGGGCGGCTGGCACGGGAAGAGGGCATTCCCGCAGGCATCAGCTCCGGCGCCAACGTCTGGGCGGCCGCCCAGGTGGCGGCAAGGCCCGAGAACGCCGGCAAGCTAATCGTCACGTTCATCTGCAGCGCCGCGGAGCGGTACCTGGCGACGCCGCTGTTCGGCCCCCCGCCGGGTGGCGAGGAGGCGTAGTCCATTGTGCCCGGGGTGGCTCTCCTACCGATAGATTTTGGGACCCCTTTCCAGGAGAGCCAACTTGTCGATTGTCCTGCGCGTCGTTGTGCTGCTGGTGCTCAGCAACCTTTTCATGACCTATGCCTGGTACGGTCACCTGAAGGTGCTCCGCGAGAAACCGTGGATCGTGGCCGTGCTGGTGAGCTGGGGAGTAGCGTTCTTCGAGTACCTGCTGCAGGTGCCGGCGAACCGGATTGGTTACGGGCACCTGTCCCTGCCGCAACTGAAGATCATGCAGGAGGTGATCACACTGGTGGTGTTTGTGCCTTTTGCGCTGATCTACATGCGCCAACCGCTAAAGCTGGACTTCCTGTGGGCGGGGCTCTGCCTGCTGGGCGCCGTCTATTTCATCTTCCGCGGGGGGTATGGACAGGTGCCAACCCTGGTGCCGCCGGGGCCGGCCCACTAGGCACGTGCAAACCCCCGGGGAGAAGCAGAGGTCACTTGCGGACCAGGTAGCGCAGCGGCGTGTTGAGTCCGCCGGTGGCAACCGCGATCGTGCCACCGATCGCCTGGCCGACGCTCTCGACGGTGACGAAGGCCCTGGGCGCCACCTCGCGCACCAGGGCCAGCACCTGCCGGGCCCGCTTGCGGCGCAGCACGACAAACAGGATCGGGACGGGCCCGTCACGCCCTTCTCCCATGAGCTGCGTTACAGCTTCGCCATCCTTGCGCAGGCGCTCCACCAGCACGTGAGCGCCCTCGCGCGTGACGATCCGCAGCATCGTCCAGCCGGAGGCGATCCATCCTTCGATCGAGATGCCCACGTAGATCCCGATCGTGTAGCCGACGATGTAGCCCATGATCTTCGCCGGATCACGCACGCCGGCGCCCAGCACGCTGCTGATGGCGAAGATGAAGATTGTCACCTCCACAAAGCCAATTCCCGCCGCCACGAACTTGCGGCCTCGCATGGTGTAAATCGTCCGGATCGTGCCCAGGGCCACGTCGCAGATCCGCGCCAGGCAGACCAGCCCCGCCGCCAGCAGGGCCGCGGCCGAGAGGTTCAGTTCATATTGCGCCAGTGTCTCCATCCATTGCATAGCCCATCATTGCGATGGGCTCGGAAAACGTCTTCGGGCCGGCAGGGTCGCTGAGAAAGCTCGGGAAATGGCCTTTGGCCGGGCCGGCACATCTGCCATAATGTTGTTTGGTGGCCCCCCCGCTTCTGATCCTGGCTCTGCTGCTTCCAGCTGTTCCACTGCCGGCTGCGCAGTCGATGTACGGCAGCGCCGCGATCAAGCAATCGGCGCCGACGTCGCCTCCGCGGCTGCGGGTTTACCGCACCAGCTTCTACGAGCTTCACACCGATATCTCGGAGATCGAGGCCCGCGAGGCCTCGGTCCGCATGGACGCAATGGCGGCGGACTTCCTGAAACGCACCGAGCACCTCGGCAAGCGCCCCCCGCCGTTTATGCAGTTCGAGCTGTACCGCCGTATCTGGGACTACGAGGCAGCCGGTGGAACACCGGGCAGCGGCGGGCAGTACAGCCGCACGACGGGCAAGCTGATGGCGGTGGCCGGGCCGGAGCTGGACGCAAAGACATGGCACCGCGTGCAACATGAGGCGTTTCACCAGTTTGCGCACCACACCCTCGGCGAGCTGCCGCCTTGGCTGAACGAGGGGCTGGCGGAGTACTTCGGGGAGTCGCGGTTCACGGGCGACGGCATGGTGACGGGCCTGGTACCGCGGGACCGCCGCAACCGCGTCGTGGCGGCGATCGAGGATCGGGAGTTTTTGCCGGTCCAGCGGCTGATGATGCTGACGGAGGATCAATGGAACGCCGCCCTGGATCGCAAGCACTACGACCAGGCTTGGTCGCTGGTGATCTACCTGATGCATGGCGACAACGGGCAGTACCAGCCGAAATTTGAGGAGTTCCTCCAACTCTGCAGCGCCGGCCGCGGGTGGCAGCAGGCGTGGCGGGCGACCTTTGGCAGCATCGACGGTCTGGAGCGC
>JBGTBZ010000465.1:0-4547 GCA_041749155.1 Phycisphaerae bacterium | reverse complement strand
GAGGCCTTCCGAGCCGGGTTCGGCCTGGGCCGGCATATCGGCGCCAGCGGCGCCGCCCCTGCGGTGCGCCTCGCGGGCACCCGCTGGGTCGAGGAGCTTCTCCAGCAGTCTCCCGACGCCAAGGCGCGGGAGATACCCCAGCCGCCCAGCTTCGTGGGCACGCTCCGCCCCTACCAGCTTCGCGGGCTGCAGTGGCTCAGCTTCCTGGACCGGCTGGGCCTGGGCGGCATCCTGGCGGATGACATGGGCCTGGGAAAGACCATCGAGCTGATCGCCCTGCTGCTGCACGAGCAGGAGACGCGGCCCGCTGGCGTGCCGGCGCATCCGACGCTGCTTTTCGTGCCCACCAGCGTCCTGGGAAACTGGCAGCGTGAATTGCACCGCTTCGGCCCGTCACTCAAGACGATGCTCCACCACGGCCCGCAGCGGCTCAAGGGGGAGGCCTTCCGCCAGGCGGCGGAGGCTGTGGATGTAGTCGTCACCAGCTACGCCCTTTCCCACCGCGACCAGGCGGACCTGCGCAGCGTCACCTGGGGCCGCGTGGCGCTGGACGAAGCCCAGAAGATCAAGAACCCCACCGCCGCCAGCAGTGTGGCGGTGCGCTCCATCGAGGCCCCGCGCAAGGTCGCCCTGACCGGCACGCCCGTCGAGAACCACCTCGGCGAGCTGTGGAGCATCATGGACATGCTCAACGCCGGCCTGCTGGGCACGCAAGCGGAGTTTCGCGAGAAGTTCGCCCTCCCTATCGAAAGGGGCGGCGACCGCGGCCGCGCCCGGCGGCTAAGGGACATGATCCGTCCCTTCGTCCTCCGCCGCACCAAGGATGACCCGGACATCGTGGGCGACCTGCCCGCAAAGATGGAGATGAACGTCTACTGCGGCCTGACGGCGGAGCAGGCGGCGATGTACGAGCGTATCACCGGCGAGATGCTCGGCCGCATCGACACCGCCACCGGCATCCGTCGTCGCGGGCTCATTCTCTCTGTTCTGACCAAGCTCAAGCAGGTCTGCGACCACCCCGCGCTCGTGGCCGACGACGTCCCCCGGGCCCTGAACCGCAGCGGCAAGGCCCAGCGGCTGGCGGAGATGCTGGAGGAGGTGATCGAGGAGGGCGAGAAGGCGCTGGTCTTTACCCAGTATCGGCAGATGGGCGACATGCTGATCGAGATGCTGGAAAAGCGGTTGAACCGCCGCATTCTGTTCCTGCATGGCGGCACGCCCCAGCCCAAGCGTGATGAGCTGGTCATGGAGTTCCAGAGCGGCACGGTGCTGGATTCGCCGCCGGTCTTTATTCTTTCGCTGCGCGCCGGCGGCCTGGGCCTGAACCTCACTGCGGCCAGCCACGTGTTTCATTTCGACCGCTGGTGGAACCCGGCAGTGGAGAACCAGGCGACGGACCGAGCCCACCGCATCGGCCAGGTTCGGCGGGTGCAGGTGCACAAGTATGTCTCGATCGGCACCGTGGAGGAGCGGATCGACCGCATGCTTCAGGAGAAGAGTCAGCTCGCCGCCAACATCGTCGGCAGCGGGGATGACTGGCTCACGGAGCTGTCTACAAGCGAGCTCAAGGAGTACCTGGCACTCTCGCGCGAGGCGATCGCCGGCGATGGCGAGGAGGATGAGGATGAGTGATACCCCGCCGATCCCCGAGTCGTCGCCCGATGAGGGGGAGCAGGTGGCTCTCCCGAGCGACCCTGCCAACTTCTGGCAATGCGGGCCGGGCGTTCACTCCCTGGACGATCCCACCCCCCATGGGCAGGAGAATGCCCTTCAGAAGCTCGGCAAGCCCCCCTTCGAGAAAAGCACCCGCAGCCGCTTCCGGCTGCTTGGATACCTGGCGACGGTGTACGAGCATGTATCCCAGGATGTCTCCGGTACCAGCATTTCCGAGGCGGCGGCGGCCGGTGACTGAATGTCGCTGTATGGAGGCCGCCTCGATGTCGGCCCACGGCTAGGGTCTGGTGATGATTCCCCGCACCTTCGGCGATACTGGCGTTTGCGTCTCACCGATCTCCCTCGGCTGCTGGATCTTCGGAGTGGATTGGTGGGGGCACCGCACGCAGGAAGACTGCAACCGCCTGTGCGCGCACGCCCTCGATCACGGGATCACCTTCTTCGACAACGGCGACGCCTACGGCAACGGCCGGGCTGAGACGCTCTTCGGTAACTGGTACGCCTCCATGCCCCAGAGCCAACAGGAGCGGATCCAGATCGGCGGCAAGTTCGGCTACGACTGGCACAGGGACCCCGGGGAGGAAGGCAGCCACCGGGAGCGGAAACAGGATTTCTCCCCCGGCTTCATGCGCCGCGCGCTGGAGGACTCGCTGGGGCGCCTGCGGGCGGAGGCCATCGACATTTACCTTGCCCACAACATCAAGCTTCCCCAGTTCCGCGATGACCTCTTCGCGGAGCTGGAGAAGGTTCGCGACGAGGGGAAGATACGCGCCTGGGGCATCTCGCTTGGCCCCGCCATCGGCTGGCGCGATGAGGGGTTCGAGGCGATGGAGAAGCATGGCGCCAAGTGCGTGCAGACGGTCTACAACTATCTTGAGCAGCACCCGGGCCGCGAGCTTGCCCAGATGGCCCGCAGCTACCGCGCCGGCATGCTCGCCCGCGTGCAGGACAACTCCGGCGTCCTCAAGGACCAGATCCGCCCTGACACCAAGCTGGACCATAAGGACCACCGCAAGTTCCGAGACATGCCCTGGCGCGTGTACGGGCCGCGGAAAGTCGATGCCATTCGGCCCATCTTCCGGCAACATGGCATGACCGCCCACCAGTTCGCCTGCAAGTGGATTCTCCAGTCCGCCCCGGAGTGGACGAGCATCACTGGGACGTTCCTGAACGAGCTGGAGATCGATGAGGCCGTCGCTGCTGCCGACATGCCGGACATCAACGCCCGCGATTTTCAGTTGCTGCACGAGCTCTATGAGCGAGACTTCGATCTGCCGCCGGAAAGTCACGCCTGTGATCTCAAGAGTAGCGTTGCCCCCGAGGGCAAGGCTCGAAGCCAGTACGTCGCCCCACCTGTGATGATCGCCTAGCTCGCCCTTTGCCAGCCCGCGGGAGGCACCGGCAGGTGCTCACATGACCACCGCCAAAACCGACGAATCTCTCCCGACTTCTCAACCGCTGCGATATGTGGTGCTTCACCACACGGGGTTTGAGCAGCCGCATTTCGACCTGATGCTCGAGGCCGAGCTAGGATCGGAACGCCTGCTAACGTGGCGAACGCCCGCCTGGCCGCTACGGGAGGGGATGAGGCTGATACGGCTCGGCCCCCATCGTCGTGGCTACCTGGACTACCAGGGACCCGTCTCCCGCGGCCGGGGGGAAGTGAGGCGCGTTGCCCAGGGTACATGCGCCCTCTCGTGGCATGCAGGCGGCGTCTACCGGGTGAAGTTCAACGAGGCGGAACTGGGCACCTGGGACCTGGCGGACCTCGCGCGGCGGGCACACTGATGGTCTAACGGGTATCATCGACGCGAAATGACCGCGCCCGACGATCGCGTCACGCTCAACTACCGCACACCGCCACGGCGGGCGTGGCCGTCGTGGTTCTCTCGCGACAAAATGGCCGAGCTTTTGATCGGCCTTGGCTGGACCGCTTGCGGAATCGCCACCATTCTCACCACCGTCGCCTGGCTCTTCCTGCGCATGGAACCGCGACAGCCGATCGAGGGCCCGTGGTGGGTCTTCATCGCCTTCTGCCTTGCGTTCAACACCCTGGGTATCGCACTGATCCTGGCGGCCGCGCCCATGAACTTCTGGCGCGACTCGATCCTGACCACCCTGTGGGTGCTGACGCTCGTGCTGGGCATCAGCGTTTATCTGGCCCACGTCTACCTGATCAGCACGGCCCCGGCCCCGCCAAGGCCGGTTCAGCCGCTGCAGTTCCAGGCTCCCGAGGGGGAGTGAGTCTAGAAAAAGTGCACCCCTATCCCCATCATCAGCCCGATTCCGCCGCAGACCAGCCCGCCGATGGCCAGGCCGCGGCCGCCGGAATCGGCCCCTTCGCCGCTGGTCTGCTGGAGGCCGATGATGCCGAAGACGATGGCCAACAGCGACGGCACGATGATGCAGAACGTCGGCAGGCCGATGATCCCCAGCACCAGCGAAGCCATCGCAAAGCCGTTGCTTGAGCCCGCGGCCTCCAGCGTCGTGCCCTCCATGGTGAAGGGCATCCCGCAGTTCTTGCAGTTGTTGGCGCTGATCGCGTTCACCGTCCCGCATCGCGGACACCCAATGAACTGCCGCCCGGCATCGTCCCGCAGGATCTTTGGCGCCCGCTCCCCCGCCGCGGCATAGGCGTGGACCGGGTGCGGGTCCTGCTTGATCACCTTGCCTGTCATCGGGTCAATCAGCCGGCCGTAGCGGTCCAGGATCGGGATGATGATCGTGTTTCCGCAGGTGGGGCAGTGACCCTCCTGCCCCGCCATGGCCGTCGTCGCTTCCAGCCGGCTGGAGCAGTACTGGCAGTTGAAGCCGTATCGTCGAGCCCCGCCGCCGGCGGCGAATATGGGGGGCGGGGTCGCCGGCACCGGGGT
>JBGTBZ010000464.1:0-2231 GCA_041749155.1 Phycisphaerae bacterium | reverse complement strand
CCCACGTTCATCGTGCCGATGAAGTCGGGCGCAACATGCAGCAGGTCGCGAATGTCATAAACACGCACGATCATTTCGCTGTCGGCTTGCTCCAGCGTGGTGATATGAACGATGCCGCCGTCGACGTAGAACGTCAGCGGCTCGAAGGAGCTTGCCGTGTCCAGCATCAGGCTCAGCGTCTTGCGGGCGCTGGTGCCCCTGAGCTGCATGGAGATGGGGGTGGAGCGCTCCACGCCGACCTGCTCCAGGCGCGTCCAATCCACGAAGAAGGTGATGCCGGTCAGGTTCTCAAGGAAATTGAGGGCGTCCTCCAGCGGCGTCTCTTCGAGGCTGAAGTTCGGAACCGTCTGGCCAAGGCCCGGTCGCTGCGTGCGCTGGGCCTGCTGCGCGGTGGCGAAGACGTCGCCGCTCACCGGCCAAACCGAAAAACCGGCAACCAGGGCAACGGACGTGACGGCGGGAACGAACAGGCGGGGGAGCTTGGTATTCATAGCAACTCCGTGAGGAAGGATGACCGCTTTCTGTGCCTCGCTCGCCGCCGACCGTGGGGCGATCAGGCCTCGGTGGGTTGGTCGCCTGGAGTGGCAATTTGTTTCCGCGATTCCGGCGAGGGCAGGGAGGGCTTGCTGCTCTCCTCCTCAATGTCGTCGCCAATGCCTTTCAGGCCCTTCTTAAACTCAATTATCCCCTTACCTAGCGAACGGCCGACCTCCGGGAGCCGCTTGCCGAACAGCAGGAGGCCGAATCCGGCGATGATCAGCCATTCCCAGCCGTGGGGCATCCCGAAGGCCAGCGGGGCAGGCAGGTACGACATCAGGGCGGCGGTGGTCATGGCTACATCCTCGTTCGCTTCAACACCCCAACGGAGAACGCCCTTGGGGCCTCGGACATTGTAGCCGATCGGGGGGCGCCTGCCGCCGCATTTCGGCAGTTCGGAGCCTCAATCGGCGTCCGGGCCCCTGTCCGTCGCTCGAAGGGTCTCCAGCAGGCCTTTTATGTCCGCGGAAAGGGGGGCTAAAAGCGTCATCGGCTGGAGCGTCCGAGGGTGGGTGAACGTGATCTGGGCCGCATGCAGCGCCTGCCGTTTGAAATGCCGCGTTTGTCCCGCGTCGTCGTGGTACTCGACGATCCGCCCGCCGTACATCGTGTCGCCGACGATCGAATGCCCCAGCCAGGCGAGGTGGACGCGCAGCTGGTGCGTGCGGCCTGTATGCGGCTTCAACTGGATCAGCGAAAAGCCCGGCGGGGGTTCCTTGTGGGACTGGTCGCTGACGTGCGTGCCCTTCAGAAGTTGCCACCCCAGGTCGCTGGTCATCTCCTGGTTCGTGAGCCGGAAGGCCTCGAGCACCTGGTACTGGGTTTGCGCCGTCTTTCCGCCGCCGGCCAGCTTTCGCACCGCCATGCGCTCGCGGACGTGCGTGTCCTTACCGATGGGCAGGTCGATCAGGTCGGCCAGCAACTGCGGGATGCCATGCGCCAGCGCCAAGTAAGTCTTCTGGATCGTGCGCATCTCGAACTGCCGGCCCAGCCGCCAGTGCGCTTCATCCGTCTTGGCCACTAGGATGATGCCGGTCGTGTTCCGATCCAGGCGGTGCAGGATGCCCGGCCGGTGCGGTCCACGGACTGTGCTCCAGCCCTTGGCGTAATGAATCAGTCCGTTGACCAGCGTTCCGTGCCAACGGCCGCGGGCCGGGTGCACCATCAGGTCCGCCTGCTTGTTGATCGCGATGAGATGATCGTCCTCATAAACGATCTCCAACGGGATGGGCTCCGGCTCGATCGTCTCCGCCCGCGGCGGCGGGGCCGTTACCTCGACCAGGTCGTTCTCCCGCGGCTTGTAGCTGGCTTTGACAGGCCGGCCGTTGACCGTGACGGCGGCGGCCTCGATGAGGCCCTGGATCTGGGCCCTGGAGAGGTAGCCGACACGATCCACGAGGTACTTGTCCAGCCGGTTCGTCAGGTTCCGGGAGACGCGGAAGGCCAGCGCCCGCGGCCGATGATCCGGCTCGGCGATCCCGGCCGCCAGAGGAGCTTCCTCGTCCTCTTCCAGGTCTTCGGGCAGGTCTTCCGCATGCGGAAGCACTTCGGGTGTATCGTCGACGGATTCGGCCTCTGGCTCGCGATGCGACACGTGGATTACTCGGCCGGCTGAGTGGCCGGCTCCTCGGCAGGCGGTGCGGCATCCGCCGCAGCCTCGTCCGACGGCTGGGTGGTCGGCTGCGTGCCGGGTT
>JBGTBZ010000463.1:0-2525 GCA_041749155.1 Phycisphaerae bacterium | reverse complement strand
GGTGCAGGTGATCGACGTGCGCGATCTGGCGAACTTCATCGTCACGCTGGCGGAGAATGCGACGATGGGGCCGTTCAACGCCGTGGGCCCGACCGAGACGCTTCCCAAGGTGGTGGACGCCGCCAAGGAGCATGCGGGGGTGAAGACGGAGCTGGTGTTCGTGCCCATGAAGTTCCTGATCGACAACGAGGTGGGCTTCTGGTCGGAGCTGCCGGTGGTCGTGCCGGACGAGGGGGAGTCCAAGGGCTTCGCCGAGACGAGCACGGAGCGCGCCTTCGCGGCGGGCCTGAAGCCGCGCCCGATCGAGGAGACCACGCGCGACACGGTGGACTGGTGGAAGCAGCAGTCGCAGGAGCGCAAGGACTCGCTTTGGGTGGAGCGGGCGCCGTTCCTCAAGGAAGAGAAGGAGCAGTCGCTGCTGGAGAAGTGGGCCGCGGAGCAGGCGTAAGCCGCGCGTGCCCGGTTATGGTTTGAACCGGCGCCCCGCGAAAGCGGGGCGCTTGTGCTTTGATCGGACCGGTGGCACGTCCACTATAATCCCCTGATGCTCAAGCGCATTCCTCTGGTCTTCACACCACAGCCGGAGGGAGGCTTCACGGTCACCTCGCCGGCCCTGCCCGAGCTGCTGACCGAGGGCGATACGCTGGACGAGGCCTATGCCAATGTCCGGGATGCGCTGGCTGCCGTCATCGAGCTTTATGAAGATCAGGGGCGATCGCTGCCGCAGACCACCTCGCTACCCGACGATCAGGTGGTCTGGTTTGATGCGCTCGTGGAGGTTGCATGACGTACCGCGAGGTCGCGCGGAAGCTTGACCGGCTCGGCTGCCGCGAGATCGTCCCCGACTGGGGCTAGAAGGATTTGAAGCTCGGTACGGTGCGCGGGGCGGTCCGGCAGTTGGGAATCGCCTGGGATCGCTTTACGTCAGCTTGACGGCCTCGTCGCCCCCTCACTTGCCCCCGTCGCCGGTTGCGTCGCGGGCTTGGTCGTCGGCGGACGGATGAAACTGGTGCTGCGCAGGCCCGACATGCCCGAGCGCGATGTGTATTCCAACTGCACGCCGCCGTCATTCTGCGGGCGGACCTTCAGGGCGCCGTCGCCAAGCTTAACGTCGGCGGCGCGGGCGCCTTGCTCGAACTCGGCGCGCGTCTCGGGCCATCTGTCGTGCTGTTCGTGGAAGGCGATGGCGGAGCGCTGGGCGGCGACGGAGCCGGACATGTGCGTGCCCTGCTGCCGCTGGGAGACGCAGGAGGCGAGCATGAAGAGCGCGGGGATGAGCAGGATGAGCGGGAGTCGGCGTGGCATGAGGCGGCCTTTATAGACGCCCGCGCCGGCAACGCAAACGCCGGCGAGTCCGGACAGGCTATCGCGCGCCATCCGGGCAGGGCTCGAGCCGGTGCTGGTGTTCGCGGAGGGACGTGTGGAAATCCGGAAGCGACGGCCGGCGTGAGGTCTGGCCTCCACGCGGTAAGCTGCGCCCGGCCGGTCACCTCACAACCCCACGATATTAAACCCGCTGTCCACGTAGATCGTCTGCCCCGTCGTGCCGGTGGAGAGGTCGCTGACGAGATAGACGCAGCAGCGGCCGACTTCCTCGGGCTCGATGTTGCGGTGCAGCGGGGCCTTTTTGATCGTGTGGTCGAACATCTCGTCGATCCCCCCCACCGCCATGGCGGAGAGCGTGCGCACGGGGCCGGCGCTGATGCTGTTGACGCGGATCTGCTTTGCGCCCAGCTCCAGCGCCAGATAGCGCGCCGCCGACTCCAGCGCCGCCTTGGCGACGCCCATCACGTTGTACCCCGGCACGGCTTTCTCCGCGCCGAGGTAGCTGAGGCAAACGATGGAGCCGCCGTCGTTCATCATCGGCGCCGCAGCGCGGGCGAGGGCGATCAGGCTGTAGGCGGAGATGTCCAAAGCTTGCGCGAAGACATTCCGTGGCGTTTCGAGGAAGCGGCCGATCTTGAGATACTCGCGGTCGGCGAAGGCCAGCGAATGCACGAGGAAGTCGATCGTGCCGAAGCGCTCTTTGGCGGCGGCGAAAAAGGCGTCGATGCTGGCGTCATCCGAGACGTCGCAGCCGTGCAGGAAGGCATCCCCACCACCCTCGCCCCACATTCCGCCGGCCTCCATGGCCTTTTTCGCGCGGTTCATCATCTTGTCGTTGGGCAGGGCGCCGCAGCCGACCGTCGCGCCATGATCGAACGCCTGCTTGGCGATGTGATAGGCGATGGAGCGGTCGTTGGCGATGCTCAGGACCAGGCCGGTCTTGCCGGCGAGGAGCTTTGCGGAGGAGGCGGTGGAGTCGGACATGGCTAAAAGCCTAAGCGGGGCATGGGCGAAGGCAAGCGGGCCGGGTAGCCGCCTCGCTACGCGACGCAGGCGGAATCGTGTACAACATTCCCCACCCCTCGCGCATTAGAAGCCATGATGCCCAGACCCAAGACCGCGCTCCCGCTCCTCGTCCCGCTTCTGCTCGCCGGCTTCGCCCTGCTCGCCCTCGGCGAAGCCCCCGCGACGCAGGACCC
>JBGTBZ010000462.1:0-3285 GCA_041749155.1 Phycisphaerae bacterium | reverse complement strand
GCCGCGGAGCTGTGCTGGCGGCAGTCGCCCTCGCCGCAGGAAGTCTCGAGTGTGCCGCCGCAGCCACGCGTCAAAGTCGCGGGCGCTGGCCGCTGTCAGCGGGTTCTGCTTCTGAAACAGCAGGATTGAGGCGGCCCGCTTGTGAAAGCCAAAGAGCTCCCGCGGCACCCCCGCCTCCTCGATCAGCCGCCGGGCGATAGGCCGCGTGTACCAGCCCGCGATGTCATATCCCGCCATTTCCGGTGACGCCGCGATCCGCATCAGGTCGCTCACGTGTCGTCCGCCGATGTAAGGCACCGGCAGGTGCTGGAAACCCACCGAGAGCCGCCACTCCGTCAGCGGCAGGCCTGCCCGGTCCTTGCGCGGGAACGTGGGAGAGGGATTACTGCGATGACGGTCCCAGATGCCGCCCCCGCCGTGGCCGGTCACCAGCACACGCCCCGCCAGAAGCGGCCCCACTGGCGCGAAGAATACATCCTCCCCCTTCGCATCGGCCGCGATGAAGACCGGTTCGGGCATCGGCTCCTCCCGCCATTGGTACCGGCCGAAGCTCGTGACCCCGATTCCCAGGTGCCGCGCCACTTCATGCCCGGAATCCACGCCGTCGGGGCGGACAAAGGTGATCGCCTCGCGGAGCCCCGCCGCATCCCGGGCAATGACCGCGCTGGCGGCCGAGTCGTAGCCGGTCGAGACTGTCCCGAGCAGCCGGTAGCTAAACTGACGGCGTGGGTCCACGGCGTTGACGGCGACGGCGGCAACTGTCGAAACCAAGTGGGCTCTGTAATCCTCGAAAGCGGCAAACCCGTCCGGGACCGCGTCGGGCTTGGGCTGCTCGATAAGCTCACTGCCGTTCCAGGCGAGGTTGTCGAAGTACGTCAGCCGCACCGGACCAGCGGACGTCGGCACGAATCGCTCGTAGGCCGCGGTGCCCCGCGTCATGGTCGCCAGCAGGTCGTAGTACGAGCCATCTGCCGGATCGAGCTTCCCCCCGATCTCCATCAGAAGGCACGCAAGCGAGTTCGAAACAAATGTCGCCCGGCCGTCCGCGAACGAGTGCAGCCGGTCCACCGTCGTTCCGGACGACACAAGGAGCAGGCCGCCATTTCGCAGCCGCGCGCCGCTGCCGAAAATCGCTTCGGTTTGGTCTAACCCCCCTTCCTCAAAGTCCCCCGCCCAGACGGCCTCGGCGAACCAATCCGGCCGCGTCTCAACATGCCGGCCATGCCTCACACGCACAACTCCCTCGGCAGGTTCAACCCGCGCGAGCCACGCCAGCTGTGGCCAGTCGCTGTTCACTCGATATTCGAAGCGCAGGCTCACGTCTGGACCGGCTCCAGGGGGGCGTGATTGAGCGTCGCACCCGCTGCGAAGGGCTCGGGGACACCGGGCGCCCGGCCCACTGCGGCACGATCCGCCGCCCCAACCGCTGGATAACGCTGCTTCATTCGCTCGACAGCCCAGGGAAAGGCGTAGTCGAAGGTCGGGTCGCGCTGGCCGTGCTCGATCATCCTCGTCGCCAGCCGCTCCACCCGCCCGCCACGGCCCGCAGGAAGTCGCTTCCGCAGGACCATCAAACCTCCGCCCGCTATGCGCGAGGCCCAGCGACCGGCCACCAGCAGCGGCCGGGCGTGGCCCGGCGGAATCCGACCTTTACGAAGGAACTCGCCCGCCCGCGACCGCAGCCAGGCCCCCAGCTCTGCCATCGTGCTACGGCTCAGGCCCGCGCCAGATTTGAAGAAGAGGACCGAGCTGGCCCGCTTCTTGATGCCAAAGGCCTCTCGGGGCACGCCCGCCTCCTCGACGATTCGCCGGGCGACTGGCTTGTCGTACCACCCTCCCAGGCTCCAACGGTCCATTTCCGGCTGCCGGCTGATTCGCGTCAGGTCCGGCGCGTGCCGGACACCGATGAACCCGACTGGGCAGTGCACGAATCCAGCGTGCAGCCGCCATTCGGTCACCGAGGTGCCGGAGCGGTCTTTGCGGCGGATCACCCGGTTGGGGTCAGGCCGATTGCGGTCGAGCAGGATGCCAACATTGTGTCCCGTCAGCAAAAGCCGTCCCGCCAGCATTGCCTCCGCCCCGGCGAGGAAGACATCTTCGCCCTTTGCATCGCCGGCGATGAACGCCGCTTCGGGCGCAACGCCGGTGCGTTTCCAGTCATCCCGGCTGAAGATCGTCACATGAATCCCCAGCTTCTCCGCCGCCTCCTCGCCGGTGTCGCTGCCGTCATCGCGCGCGAAGGTGATCGCTTCGGTGAGGTCCGCCCCACTGCGAGCCAATGTCGCCACCATCGGTGAGTCCAAACCTCCCGAAATGGTGCCCATCAACGCAAATGGATGCTGCCGCCGCCCATCCTCGGCGTTGCGGCCGAGCGCCGCCAGGGACTCGGCCAGGTAATCGCGATACGTCTTGAAGCTCTCAAACCCGCTGATCCCCAACGGCTTCTCCCGCTTCTCGAAGCTCCGTCCGTTCCACGCCAGGTTGTAAAAGTACGTCAGCCGAACCGGGCCGGCGGATGTCGGCAGATCCGGCTCGTAGTTCTCGATGCCGCGCGTGATGGTGCCCAGGCGATCGAACCAGCTCCTGTCCGTCGGATCCAGACGACCATCCACCTGCGCCAGCAGGCATGCCAGCGAGTTGGAGATCCACGTCCTGCCTCCTGCTACGAGCGATTGCAGCCGGTCGACCGTGGCGCCCGATGACACGAACACCACCTCACCTGCCGTTCCGGCAGCCGTCGCGCGGCCAGGATGTGCCACGGCACCGCTGCCGAACACCACATCCGTCTCATCAAAGTCCGCGGCGGCGAAATCCCCGGCCCAGACTATTTCGCCGAACCAGTTCGGATGGGTCTCGACTTGCGGGCCGTGCGTCACCTCGATCTGTCGCGAGCCCGGCTCACAGCACGCGATCCAGGCCAGCGGAGGCCAGTTGGGGGCACAGCGGTAGGTGAAACCCATCATTTGTCTGGTTCCCAGGCGCCTACATCCCCCGGCTCGCCATAAGCCATGCGAGGGTGACGCGTAAAAAGCTTATCGGCTTGCCGGCCGGCGGGGTCCAGCCGCAAATTTCAGGAAGGTATGCGTTGTGCGTACAGTTTGGACGTGAGCGAGCCCCCGGGCATCTTCGGCGGTGAGGCGGAGGGTGCCGCGGGTCATCGCTCCCTGCGCGGCAAGTTTCTCCTGGCCTCGCCGACCCTCGCGGAGCACACGTTTCAGAAAACCGTGGTTCTGCTGATACGCCACGATGAGGAGGGTGCGCTGGGCCTGGTCGTCAACAGGCCGC
>JBGTBZ010000461.1:0-10101 GCA_041749155.1 Phycisphaerae bacterium | reverse complement strand
CCGCACCGGCGAGCTGCGTCCGGTAAGCTGGCCCGACGACCAGCTCTCCCCGCTTGTCGCGGCGCTTAACGAGTGCATGACCATGGCCGAAAGCGCCGTCAGCGACGCCGAGGCCGAGGTCCAGCGGCTGGCGGTCGAGCTGCGGCTCGTGATGGCGCAACGCCAGCAGGCGCAGGCAGTTATCAGCAGCATCGAGGATGCGGTTTTCGTCACGGATCCCTTCGATGAGCTCCTGATGGCCAACGACGCCGCCGGAAGGCTCTTCAGCTTCGACCCCGGCGCTGCAGAGCGGCGGCCGGTCGAACAGTTAATTGCCGACGCCCATGTGGTCTCGCTGATACGGGAAATGCGGGAAAGCCGCTCTCTGAGCCGCCGGGTGGTCGAGCACGAGATCCAGTCGGGCGACCGGCGGCGGCATTTCCGCGTCACCATGGCCTGTCTGCGCGACGAGACAGTCGAAAAGGACGGCGACCGTGCCGCGGGCGTGGTGGCGGTGCTGCGGGATGCGACCCGGGAGCACGAGGCGGCCCAGGCCAAGAACGACTTTGTCAGCAGCGTCACGCACGAGCTCCGGACGCCATTGTCGAGCATCCGGGCCTATACCGAGATGCTCGTCGAGGGTGAAGCGCAGGACGAGAAGTCCCGCCGGGAGTTTTACGAGATCATCCAGGGTGAGGCCGAGCGTCTGGGGACGATGATCGACAACATCCTGTCCATCAGCCGGATCGAGTCGGGTCTGGTCAAGATCGAACGCAAGCCGGCCAGCCCGATGCTGATCGCCGAGAAGGCCCTGGAGGTCATCCTCCCGCAGGCCCGCAGCAAGAACATCGAGATCCGCAAGGAGCTGCTGCCGGCGCTGTTCCAGGTAAACGCGGATCACGATCTGCTCTACCAGGTCATCCTGAACCTCCTTTCCAACGCCGTGAAGTACACGCCGGATGGCGGAACGGTCGTCGTCCGCACCGAGGTGGACGAGCATCGGCGCATGCTGCTGCTGAAGGTGATCGACAACGGCGCAGGCATCCCCCAGGCGGACCTGCCCAAGCTGTTCGAAAAGTTCTACCGCGTGGAGCGCAACAATCGGCTGGCAAAGGGGACGGGCCTCGGCCTCCCCCTGGTGAAGCGGGTGATCGAGCAGGATCACGGCGGACGCGTGTTCGTCGAGAGCGTCGAAGGCAAGGGCAGCACATTCGGCTTCGAGCTGCCGATGCTGGAGCGGCGGGCCGACTGACCAAGAGCCCTGAAGGTTCCGGACATGAGCCAGACGATTCTGATCGCCGACGACGAAAGCCACATCCTCAATGTGGTCTCCCTCAAGCTGCGCAACGCCGGCTTCCAGGTCATTACCGCCACCGACGGTGGGGAGGCCCTGGCGAAGGCCACGCAGTGCCGGCCCGCCATGCTCATCACCGACTTCCACATGCCCGTGATGGATGGCATGGAGGTCTGTCGCCGCCTCCGCAAGGAGCATCCAGACTGGGAGACCCCCGCGATCATGCTCACCGCACGCAGCAACGAGTTGACCGACGAGGAGTTGCGCGCCGGCGGAATCGTCGAGGTCGTCAGCAAGCCCTTCAGCCCCCGCCAGCTCCTGGCGGCCGTATCCAAGCACCTGAAGGCTGCATGAAGCGTCCACCATGCGAATGACACCCCAGCCATCCGTGGACCTCTTCGACCCGGCCTGGACCGCCGAGCGGCTCAGGGAGGTCGGGGTCTGTATCACGGACCGCCGCTGGACCCCCTTCGGCGCCGCGGACGACTTTTACCTGCGATATGCCCTTCCCACGCTCAAGTCGCAGGGGGTCGCCCCCGGCGTGACCACCGCCATCGCGGAGATCGAGACCGGCAGGCGGCAGCGGCGGACCGTGGGGCTGGTTGCCTTCAGCGGCACGATGCCCTCGCCGACGAACTACTGCAACATCCACGACTTGGCGGCCTGGTCGGCCACGCTCCCCGCTTATTCGCAGGCGGCGCTGGATCGACTCGCCATCAACCTGCCCAGCTTCCTGGGCACGCGAAGCCGGCTGGCAGAGGCCCGCCAGGAGCTTGACGCTCTAAGTTCACAACTTGCCGATACTTACGAGGAGCTGTCGCTGGTTTACCAGATCGGCAGCAACATGACGGTCAACTCGCCTACGGCCAGCTTCCTGCGTGCCGCCTGCGACACGACCGCAACGGTGATGGAGGTCAAGACCACTGGCGTCATCGTCTGGGACGAACGCCTGCCCCAGAGGGCCCCCCAGATCTTCGGGAAGATTCCGCTGTCTGAACCGGAAATCAATCGGCTGGATGCCCTGCTCAGGCAGATGATTGAACCCCTCCGCGACGAGGCCAGCGTCCTCGTCAACGAGACCAGCCAGGTTCCGCAGCTCGCCTGGATGTCCCCAAAGGTCACGCAACTGCTTGCAGTACCGATGCGGCGGCACGGGAAGACACTCGGGTGCATGTTCGCACTCGACAAGGACGTCCCCCCGGAGATATTCGGCACGTTCAACCGCGGCGTCTTCACGAGCATGGACCGCAAGCTGATCGAGGGCGTGGCGGTGCACGTGGCCATGTTCCTGGAGAACCGCAAGCTCTTCCAGGACAGCGAATCGCTGATGATGGGCCTGCTGCACAGCCTGGTGGCGGCCGTGGACGCCAAGGATGCCTATACGTGCGGTCATAGCGTGCGGGTGGGCCTCTTCGCCAAGTGCCTGGCACAGGCAGCGGGGTATGACCAGAAGTTCGCCGAACGGGTCTACTTTGCAGGCCTCATGCATGACGTGGGCAAGATCGGCATCGACGACGCCGTCCTGCGCAAGGCTGGCCGGCTGACGGAGGAGGAGTTCGCGCAGATCCGTCGGCACCCCGAGATAGGCTACCGCATACTCGAGGGAGTCCCGCAGATCCGCGACATTCTGCCGGGGGTGCTCTATCACCACGAGAAGTTCGACGGTCGTGGGTACCCCGAGGGCCTCGCTGCCGAGCGGATTCCGCTACTCGGACGCATTCTCTGCATCGCCGACAGTTTTGACGCCATGACCAGCAGCCGGACCTATCGGACCGCCATGAGCGTCGAAGATGCGATGGGGGAGATTCAAAAGTGCCGCGGGAGCCATTTCGACCCGCATTTTGCGGACCTGTTCAGCAGCATCCCGACGCACCAGATTCGTGAACTGGTGGCCACGGAACGTCAGAACCGCTTGCCGGACTTCAGGTTGCTTCAGCAGGCAGCCTGACTTGCCGATGCGCAGATTGTGCCAATCCAGTGCGACGAGTATGACCGGGTGGCGGTCCTGACGATCGAGGGCGACTTCGACGGCGATCAGCTTCCCATAGCCCGCGAGGCGGTCCGGCAGATGCTGGACGACCGCCAGGTGGTGGATTTCGTCGCCGACCTCTCCAAGTGCCCGTTTGTCAGCAGCGAAGGGCTCGAGCTGCTGCTGTGGCTCAAGCGGCGTGCCGAGGAGCTGCTCGGCCGCGTAAAGCTCAGCGGCTGCGACGACAGCATCCTGAAGATCCTCGAAATGACGCGGCTTCGCAGCCGGTTCGAGTGCATTGGGTCGGTCGAGGCCGCGGTCCGCCAGATGCGTACGTGAACGACAGATCATGATCGCCAGCGCCACGAAGAAACCTCTGGGCGAGATCCTGGTTCAAGCCGGGGTGGTCGACCGCGCCGATCTTCACGCGGCCCTGGCCGAGCAGCAGGCCCAGGGCCACCAGAAGCTGCTGGGCGAGCTGCTGGTGGAGATGAAGCTCTGCACCGAGGAGCAGATCGTCGAGGCTCTGGCCAGCGCCTACGGCGTTCCCTACGCCAAGATCAGTCCCAAGCTCGTGGACCCGGCGGCGATGAGCAAGCTGCCCAAGGATTTCATCGAGCGCAACCTCGTGCTCCCGCTCTTCTGCGTGGAGGGGGTGCTCACCGTCGCCGTTGCCGAGCCGGCCAACGTCTTCCTGCTGGAGGAGATCGAGCAGACCAGCGGCCTGGCGGTTCAGTTCGTGGCCGCGACGGCCGCGAACATTACCGCCACGCTCCAGGCATACCTGCCCAACGACAAGATCTTCGTCATCGACGACATCATCGAGAGCGTCGATCCCGCGGACTTCACCTTCGTGGAGCAAAAGGTCGAGGACATCGCCAACCTCGAGCAGCAGGCCGGCGACTCGCCCGTCATCAAGCTGGTGAACTACCTGATCTATACCGCGGTGAAGGAGGGGGCCAGCGACATTCACATAGAGCCGGGCGACCAGGTGCTTCGGGCCCGGTTCCGCGTCGACGGCCACCTCACCGAGCGGCTGCGCCCCCCGCACCGCTTCACGGCGGCGGTCGCCTCCAGGCTGAAAATCATGGCGGGGCTGGACATCAGCGAGCGACGCCTGCCCCAGGACGGCGGAATTCACGTGATGATGGACAAGCGCCCCATCGACCTGCGTGTCAGCACGATGCCGGGGAAATACGGCGAAAAGGTCGTCATCCGCGTCATCGACAACGATCGCACGAACCTGAACCTCGAGACCCTGGGCTTCAGCTACGAGACGCTCAAGCAGTGGCGCAAGCTCATCCAGTCGCCCAATGGGATCATCCTCGTCACCGGCCCGACCGGCAGCGGCAAGAGCACCACGCTCTACGCCGGCCTGGCGGAGATCAACCGGCCGGATGTGAACATCTGCACGGTGGAGGACCCGGTCGAGAACAATCTCGATGGCATAAACCAGTTTGAGGTGAATGAGAAGGCCGGGTTCAACTTCGCCAATGCCCTGCGCGCGCTGCTCCGGCAGGATCCGGACATCATGATGGTCGGTGAGATCCGGGACCTGGAGACGGCGAAGCTGGCGACGCAGGCGGCCCTGACCGGGCACCTGGTCTTCAGCACGCTGCATACCAACGACGCCCCCGGGGCCGTCACCCGCCTCTACAACCTTGGCATCGAGCCCTACCTCGTAGGCGCCACGACCGTGGGCGTACTGGCCCAGCGCCTGGTTCGCAAGCTCTGCCTGAATTGCCGCCAGGAGATGAAGCCCACGCTTAAGCAGCGCCAGCAGCTTGAACGGGTGGCGGGGAGCATCGACCGCATCTGGAAGCCCAAGGGATGCCCGCGATGCCGCAACACCGGATTCCAGGGCCGGGTGGGCATCTACGAGCTGTTCGTGCCTGACGACAAGTGTTTCGAGGCGATCAGCCGCGGGGCGCCACTCAACGAACTGCGCGAGCTGGCAATCGGCTCCGGAATGCGCGGGCTGCGCGAGGATGGCGTGCTGAAGGTCGCCCAGGGGGCCACCACCCTCGAAGAGGTCCTGCGCGTGGCCGCATAGCGGGCCGGAAAGGAGAAGCACCGCCATGCCACGCATCGAGACGCTCTCGGCAATCAGCTTCGACGACTCCGAACTGCAGGTGAGCCTGGCCATGCCCGAAAAAGCCTCCGCCGCCGCGGCTCCTCAGGCGATGGGGTCCGGCCAGCCGCGGCTCAAGCGGCCGGAGTTGGTGCAGCTCTGTGCACAGCTCTCGGTCATGCTCGACACAGGAGTGACGATCTCCGACGCCCTGGAGTGCATCGTCCAGCAGGCCGACAAGCCGAACGTGAAGGCGGTTGTTGAGGAGATCGCCGCCGCGGTGGGGCGGGGCGAGGACTTGTCGTCCGCCGTCGGGCGGCAGCCGCGGAGCTTTCCGAGGGTTTTCGTGGCCCTGATCCGGGCCAGCGAGAAGGGTGGCATGCTTCCGCGGATGATCGAGCGTGCCCGCGGGTACCTCCGGGACGAGCAGGAGATCCTTCGCAAGGTCCGCGGGGCCCTGACGTACCCGGCGATCATGTTCTCGTTTGCGATGCTGACCTGCCTGTTCATGCTGGCCTTCATCCTGCCGCGTTTCACGGTGCTCTACCGGGGCAAGGAGCATCTGCTGCCGGCACCCACGAAGTTCCTGCTGTTTCTCAGCAGTGCTATCACGCAACACTGGATGTACCTGGTTCCGGGCACGCTGTTGACGCTGCTTGTGCTGTGGCAGTGGCTCCGCTCAAACAGCGGCCAGGAGCTGTGGCACGCATTCCAACTCCGGCTGCCGCTGCTGGGCTCCATGTACCGCAAGCTGCACCTTTCCCGCGGTCTGCGGATGATCGGCACGCTCGCGGGCGCCGGCGTCAGCCTGGTGGACTGCCTCGACAATGCCGAGGAGCTTGCGGGCAATCGGCTGTACGCGCGGCTCTGGAGGGATGTCGGCAGCCGGATCCGCCAGGGCACCCCCTTCAGCGACGCCTTGCGCAACAGCCCGCTCGTGCCCCCGTCGGTGGCCCAGATGCTTCACAGCGGTGAGACTGCCGGCAAGATGGCCCTCGTCACCGAGCGGGTGGCGGAGCATGCGGAAACGGAGCTGAAGGAGTCGATTTCCGAGATCACCCGTTACATCGAGCCTGCGATGATCGTGCTGATGGGCGGGCTTATCGGTGGGATGACGATGGCGATGCTCCTGCCGGTGTTCACCGTGAGCCGGGTCATGGTGCAATGAGCTTTGAGGGATTCCGGGCGGAGGCGGAACAGGCGGCAGGGGCCCGGCGCAGTTGTCGAGGCGGGCGGGCGGAGCCTAAAGTAGAGACCGCCTGGCGAGCCGCCCGGGCGGTGAAATTGGCTGCGTAGCTCAGCTGGTTAGAGCGTGGGATTCATAAGCCTAAGGTCGCTGGTTCGAGTCCAGCCGCAGCCACTGAGACAATACCGCAGAACGATCGGACGGTCCGGCAGGGCCGTCCGTGTGTGTTCCCGGGACTCCTACGATCCGAGCTGCCCGCCTGATGCAGGTCCGCAACTTCTCCATCATCGCCCACATCGACCACGGCAAGAGCACGCTTTCCGACCGCCTGCTCATGGCCGCGGGGGCGATCACCGGGCGCGAGTTCCGCCAGCAGCTCCTGGACGACATGGACTTGGAGCGCGAGCGGGGCATCACTATCAAGGCGTCGGCCGTGACCGTGTTTCATGACCACAATGGGGAGAAGTTCCAGCTCAATTTCATCGATACACCGGGTCACGTGGACTTCCACTACGAGGTACGCAAGGCGCTGCAGGCCTGCGAGGGGGCGATTCTCGTCGTCGATGCCACGCAGGGCGTCCAGGCACAGACCGTGGCCAACGCCTACGCCGCCCTCGAGCAGAACCTGGAGATCATCCCCGTCATCAATAAGATCGACCTGCCCAGCGCTCAGCCGGAGAAGGTCGCCGAGGAGATCGAGCAGGTTCTGGGCTTCCCCGCGGAGGAGGCCATCTTCGTCAGCGCCAAAACCGGCCAGGGCATCGACGCGCTGGTGACGGCGCTGTGCGAGAAGCTCCCGCGACCCAAGGGCAATCCCGCGGCGCCGGCTCGGGGGCTGATTTTCGACAGCCACTACGACGACTATCGCGGCGTCATCGTTTATGTCCGCATGGTCGACGGCCGGCTGGAGAAGGGGCAGAAGATCCAGCTCATGGGGACGGGCCGGGAGTATCAGATCAACGACCTGGGAAGGTTCATGCCCCGCCCGACCCGCGTGGAGACGCTGGAGTGCAGCGAGGTGGGCTACATCGTCGCCGCCATCCGCGACATCCACGACGTCCGCATCGGTGACACTGTGACCGACGCCCGCGAGCCGGCGGCCAGCGCCCTGCCGGGGTATCAGCCGGTGCAGCAGATGGTCTTCTGCGACTTCTACCCCGGCGGCAAAACGCAGTACGAGGAGCTTCGCGACGCGATGGACCGCCTTTCGCTCAACGACTCATCCTTCAGTTTCGTTCCGGAGAGCTCCGACGCCCTGGGATTCGGCTTCCGCTGCGGGTTCCTGGGGCTGCTGCATATGGAGATCGTGCAGGAGCGGCTGGAGCGGGAGTTCGGCGTCGAGTTGGTCCAGACCGCCCCGACGGTCACCTACGAGGTGGAGAAGACCGACGGCGGCGTCATCCGCATCGATGCCCCCAGCCAGCTTCCCGACCCTTCCCACATCCGCGAGGTACGCGAGCCGTACATCAAGATGGACGTGATCGTGCCGGTCGACAGCGTGGGGGCCATCATGCGCCTGTGCGAGGACCGCCGCGGGATTTACCGTAAGACGGAATACATCGGGACAGACCGCGTGATCCTCATCTACGAGATCCCGCTGGCGGAGGTAATCTACGACTTCTACGACAAGCTCAAGAGCAGCACCCGCGGATACGGCACGATGGACTATGAGTTCATCGGCTTTCGCACCGGCAACCTGGTCCGTGTGGACGTGCTGGTCAACGGCAACCGCGTGGACGCTCTCTCCATGATCGTCCACCGCTCCATCGCCGAGCAGCGCAGCCGGCGTATCCTCGTCAAGCTCAAGGAGCAGATCGACCGCCACCTTTTCGAGATCCCCCTCCAGGCCGCCATCGGCGGCAAGGTTATCGCCCGCGAGACCATCAAGAGCGTCGGAAAGAACGTCACCGCCAAGTGCTACGGCGGGGATGTGACGCGCAAGCGCAAGCTGCTGGAGAAGCAGAAGGAAGGCAAGAAGCGGATGAAGCGAGTGGGCAGCGTGGACATCCCGCAGGAGGCCTTTTTGGCGGTGCTGGAGGCAGGGGAGTAGACCGGGGCAGGGCGGCAGTGGTGCGGGCGGTCAATCTTGCCCAGATTGGCGCGATAAACCACGTCCCAGTGATACTGAAACCCGCGTTTCTTCCGAAGCCGCCCCCGCACCGGACCGATGTCAGGAGCGGAGACGATCATGCCTTCGGAAAACGCCAATCAGCCCCCAAGCCTGCTTCCCGGCCTCCGGCTGGGAGAGTTTCTCGTCGCACAGGGTGCCCTTACGCCCGCCCAGGTCAGCCATATCCTGGATGTCCAGGCGGTCACCACACGGCCGTTCGGAGACTTGGCGGAGCGGCTGTTTGGTA
The DNA here is from genome assembly GCA_041749155.1 of Phycisphaerae bacterium. Classification (GTDB taxonomy): domain Bacteria; phylum Planctomycetota; class Phycisphaerae; order Tepidisphaerales; family Tepidisphaeraceae; genus JAEZED01. Next base: position 1,245 of record JBGTBZ010000461.1, on the reverse strand, counting down.
TCGATCCCAGGGTCGTGGCAGGGGCCTGGGTGGATCAGTTCCTCTCCCGGCACGAGCCGCGGGATGTGGCCGCCGAGGCCTGTGAGGCTCGCTGGCTGCATCTGGTGGATCGCCGGCAGGCCTGGCAGTTCCGGATCGTGCCGATGCGGCGGGAAAACGACTACCTGCTGGTGGCCGCCGATGCCCGGGGCCTTTTGAAGGCCGTGAACTTCGCTTCGCGTGCGTTTCCTGTGGCACCGTGCTTCGTGGTAGGGGAGGAGCGATCGCTCCAGGCGCTGTTGATGCGTTGTTATCCGGTACCGCAACATCTTGCGGATTTTGCCTTTGCGCGCTAGAGCGCAATGCGGCAAATCGACCTCCACGTCCCATAAACGGCATTCGGCCGGGAGTGCCGGTTTGTGGCGCTTGCTCCAATCAACCCGCCGGGTAGAGTTAAATCTATCGGCAAACCGCGTGCTGATCCCGCCTTCGGGTTGGGCAGCAGGCCGGCCGATCACCCCACCATGATTCAACTAGCCGACTCCCCTTCCCCCGGCGCCCGTGCCGGCGACTCCGTGGCTCCCGCCGCCTCCGCGGCTCCCTCGGGTCCCAGAGCCGTCTCCGCGGCTCGCGGAAAGGTTCTGGAGGCCCGGCAGGGGCTGATTGTCTTCCAGCCCCGGGGCACGAACTACGAGCTGCACCTTGAGATGGCCGGCGACTACACCGGCCCCGTCAACAAGCCTGTGCAGGGGGTTATCCGCGTCCGAGCCCGCAAGGTCTACACGGTGCCCAGCGGCGGTAATTTCATAGCCCCGATCCTCGGGACCCCGCGGACCATTCAGGGGCGCGTGGTCTGGCTTTCGCCGACGCAGGTTGTGCTTCAGGCGGGAACGCCCGTGCTGGTGGACCTGCCGTCAGAAACACATGCCATCGACCTGGGCAGCGGGCCGATCGAGGAGGGAGCGATTGTAAATGTCGTATCGCTGCCCGGCGCGGGATTCGAGCCGCTCACGTGAAGCCGGGAAGGCCGGAGCTTCTGGTGAATCTTTGCATTCTGCAGGGGCGATCAGTTGTCGATGGCGCCCTGGTTTAGACCCCGTGCGATTGGCCGCGCGCCGGGTATGGTACGAGCTCGGCACGTGTGTCAGAGCGCAAGTGCCCGCTTGTGAGGCGGATTTTCCGTGCCCAGGTGCCAACCTCGGACGTCAAAGGCAAGGGACTGGAGTGGGATTGTAAAGACCATGATCCTGCGGATGTACGAGCTCG
>JBGTBZ010000460.1:0-2430 GCA_041749155.1 Phycisphaerae bacterium | reverse complement strand
GGCCGGGATGGCCTCACCGCCCTCTCCAGCAGCGAAGATGGCACGATCCGGCTCTGGAGCCTCCGTCCCGAGCGGCAGGTCAGGACGCTCCAGCCGTCCACCGCCGGTGGAAGCAGTCTGCCATACGTTTATGAAGCCGCCATATCGCCGGACGGGCGGCTCATCGCCACTGCCGCAGGGGATGGGCGAGTGCGGATCTGGGACGTCCCCACCGGGCGGCTGCTACGGGACCTGCCGGGTCACGACGGCGGCGCCACGACCGTGCGCTTCACGCCCGACGGCGGCGGAGTCGTTTCGGGGGGCGCTACAGACGGGCTGCTGAGGGTCTGGAGCGTCTACGGACCACTCGACGCCGGCAGCCCGCGGCTGGAGATCGCCACGGGCCACCCGCGAATCTCCGCGCTGGCGGTCTCCAGCGCCGGATCTGCCCTCAGCGGCGGATACGACGGCGTCATCCGGCTGTGGGACCTGGCGTCGGGTCAGCGGCTCCACGAATACGCCCCCGGCATGACGGAGGTGCTGAGCCTGGAGTTTGCACATGACGTGACTCGGGCGGCGGTCGTGTACGCCGATGACAGCCCAGGCGTCCTCGTGGAGTTGTGGGATCCCGCCAGCGGCCGGCCGGCGCAGACGCTGCTGCGCTCCTCGGGCTTTCAGGATGTCTACTGCGTCGCGTTCGACGCGCAAGACAAGTTCGTCGCCAACGGCGGGTGGAGCGGCATGCCCAGGATCTGGGACCTGCAGGCCCCTGGCGGTTCGCCGACTGCACTGCAGGGCCGCGGACACGGCAGCACGATGCTGGACCTGGCCTTCACGCCCGACGGCCGTTACCTGATCACCGGGGGATGGGACAACACGATGCAGGTCTGGGATATGCAGCGGCGGTCGCTGATTCGGGTGCTCCAGGAGCACGAGCGGCCGGTCGTCAGCGTCTCGGCGAGCCCGGACGGTCGCCTGGCTGTGTCGGGAAGCTGGGATGGGACGGTGCGGATCTGGGACTTTGCGTCGGTGACGGAGTTCTTCGACCAGCGTGAGGCGTCGGCGGAGGCGATCGTGGCACTGCAGAAGGACCCAGGCAACGCCGAGGCTCTGCTGACGCTTGGTACCTGGTACGCCCGCCGCGGAGCTGATGGCCTGGCGGCGGAGCTGCTGTCAGAGGCGTCGGCGGGCGGCCAGCAGGTGTCGAACCTGCTGCTGGCGCGCTGCTGGGTGAGCCTTGGTCGCTGGGACGAGGCCCGGCGGGCGTATGAACGGGCTCTGGCGTCATCGGACGCGCCGGCAGACTATGTGCGGCTGTGCCTGGAGGCACTGCCAGCGCGTTAACCGCCCGCGACGGGCAGCCAGACGATCATGGAGCCCTCGCCGCGGTTGTTCCAGGCGTAGTAGGGGATGAGGGTGATGCCGCGGGGCGGCTGGTCGATGTGGATGCCGAGGGCGGCGTGGCTGGGACCGATCTGGGTCAAGCCAATGGAGACTTGGGCCGGGTCCGGCAGCCCGGCTAGCGCCAATTGCTGGACCGGTCCGTTGTCCGCCTCCTCGGCCGCGAAGACCAGGGGCCCACGGGTGACGGCGACGCGGCCGCGGTTGGCCTCCACGCGCTGGTCGCAGGTGTTGAAACGGACAGGCATGGGCAGGTCGAGCTCGACGACGTCGCCGGGCCCCCAAGTGCGATCCACCGTGGCAAAACCGTTTTCCAGTGAAGCCTCGACCGCCTCGCTGTTAATCCGGACGCTCCACGCGGGCGATTTCTCCGCGCCGGCGTAGCTGTACAGCGCGCCGGGCACGAATTGCTGGCCGGTCCAGGTTGGGATGCGCAGCTTCAGGGCGAACTGCTGCGGCTGCTGAGGTTCGAGGGTGATGCGGATGCGCCCGTCGCTCGGGTACTGGGTCTGTTGCTGGAGCTTCACAGGTCCGCTGGGCAGCTCGATCGTGGTCTCGCTGCCCACGTACATCGTGCAGTAAATGGCGTTGTCCTGCTGGGCGTAGGCCATGCCGCTGATCTGCGGGATGAGGCGGGCAAGGTTAGTCGGGCAGCAGGCGGTGCCGAACCAATCCTTGCGGCCGGCGGAACCGTGGTTGAACTTGGTTTCGCCGTCGGCCTCCAGTGGGTTGACGTAGAAGAAGCGGTTGCCTTCAAGGTTCACGCCCGCCAGCACATTGTTGAAAAGGGCCACCTCGGCCACGTCGAGGTATTTGACGTCGCCGTGGAGCAGGAAGAGCCGCCAGTTCATCAGGACGTTGCCGACGGCGGCGCAGGTCTCGTTGTAGGCCTCCTTGTTGGGCAGGAGGTACTCCGGGCCAAAGCCCTCGATGCCGTGGACGGCGCCAAGGCCGCCGGTGATGTGCATGCGGGTATCGACGATGTTCTGCCAGATCGCGTCCAGGGCGTCGATGTAGCCCTGGTTGCCGCGGATCACGCCGACGTCCGCC
>JBGTBZ010000459.1:0-2912 GCA_041749155.1 Phycisphaerae bacterium | reverse complement strand
CGTTGCCGAAGGCGATGGCGGCGAGGAAGTTGCCGCGGGGCCCGTCCAGGAGGGCGTCGTCGGTAAGGGTGCCGGGGGTGACGAGGCGGGTGACGTCGCGCTTGACGAGGCCCTTGGCCTGCTTTGCGTCCTCGACCTGCTCGCAGATGGCGACGCGATGCCCGGCGACGATGAGCTTCTTGAGATAGGCCTCGACGCTATGAAAGGGGACGCCCGCCATGGGGACGCCCTCGGTGCGCTGGGTGAGGGTGATGCCCAGCACGCGAGAAGCGAGGCGGGCGTCGTCGTAGAAGAGCTCGTAGAAGTCGCCCATGCGAAAGAGCAGGACGTAGTCGGGGTGCTTATTCTTGAAATGGACGTATTGCCGCATGGCCGGCGAGAGCCGCTCATCCGGGCGGACCTCCGCGCGACTGGCAGGCTCGGCGGGGGGGCTGGAGTCGGCGGGCGGGGTCATCGGCGAATGCATCATATCCAAACAGGCGCTTAACGTAGAAGGCTCAGGATGCCTGCTGCTGTGCCGCGAGCCGGCCTCAGGGCCGGGGGTCCGCTAGTATCCCGCTCGCCGCAATCCCGGCCGAACCTTTTTGCCTATGCGACACCTTTTGCCCGTACTGCTGCTTCTGGCCCTCTGGCTGGGGTGCGACAGCCCAGCGCCCGCCCCGGCGGCCGCCGATACGCCTGCACCCGAGGCGGTGACCGTCCGCGTGGCCACGTACAACATCGAGAACTGGCGCGACCACTTCGAGTCCTGGCGGCGACGCGAGGAGCGGCCGACGGAGGAGGCGGCCCAGGAGGCCCTGCGGCAGGAGCGTTACCAGAACGACGAGGACAACTGGGAGATCGCCCAGGTGCTGCTGGATCCGGAGTTTGCGCCCGACATCATCCTGTTCCAGGAGGGGGCGGCGCAGGCGGAGATCGAGCAGTTCAATGCGCAATGGCTGGGCGGGGCCTACGAGACGATCCGGGTGTTTGCCAGCAATGACGACCGGGGTCAGACGATCGGCATCATGATGAAGCCGGGGTTCCGGCTGATGGAGGTGGAGGAGGCGTATCACCAGATGCCAGACCCCCAGGACCTGAACCCGCGCAGCGATTTTCTGTTTGCCCGGGGGCCGGCTTTTGCGTTGGTGGAGGCGCCGGGGGGGATGCGCTTCTGGGTCGGGACCAACCACCAGAAGAGCAAGGGGGGTGGAAACGACGCCGCCATGACCCGCTGGCGCAACGCCGAGGCGGCGGCGACGCGGCAGATCATGAAGGAGCTGATCGCCCGCGGCCCGGGGGAGCTGGTTTTCCTGGGGGACGTTAATGACGAGCTGGGCATTCAGGCGTTCGAGCTGGAGGGAGGCGGCGACGTCGTGGGGACGCTGATCGGCCCGCCCGAGGAGGGTTTCGTCCTGGCGACGCGGGGGCTGTCGGAGCAGGGGCAGGTCTCGTTCCTGGGGTACTGGAACCAGACGTACCGCAGCCTGATCGACCATGTGGTGCTCAGCCCCGCGCTGGCCGATCGGGCGGGGGAGGCGGTGGTCTACGACACCGCCTGGGCTCGGGTCGCCAGCGACCATCTGCCGGTTTACGTGGACATCCGCCTTCAGGCTTCGAATGCGGCGGGGGAGGCGGTGGGTGCGGAGGATTGATCCGCTTTGTCGCATTGCGGGTTGGCGTGCTGGCGTAAGGTTGGTTCCGCCGATGCCTGCAAAGCCGCTTGTTCTTGCCCTATGGGTCCTGGCCGCCCTCAGCGTGGGTGGCTACCTCTACCTGCGCTCCGCCCGTACGCCGCCGGGGGGTGTAGGCCTTCCCGAGGCGACCGAGGTGGCCGAAGCGGATGAGCTGCCGATCTACTTCCGGACGCCGGATTTCCAGTTCACCGACCAGCACGGCGAGACCCTCGCCAGCAGCGCGCTGGAGGGAAAGGTGTGGATCGGGTTCATTTTTCTGACCAATTGCCCGACGGGCGCCTGCCCGGTGATGGTGGAGAAAGTGGCCCGACTGCAGGAAGCGCTGCCGGATGAGCGGATTCACTTCGTGAGCTTCAGCGTCGATCCGGAGCGCGACACGCCGGAGGTGCTGGCAAACTACGCCCGGGAGGTCGGGGGAACCGAGGTGTCGCAGCGCTGGCACCTGCTGACCGGCGAAAGTCCGGAGCAGATGCGGGACTTCGTGCGGCAGATGAAGCTTATCGTCGACGATGAATGGGGCCACAGCACGCTCTTCCTGCTCGTCGACCAGCAGGGCAACGTCCGCGGCACCTTCGGGAACGAGGATCCGGAGGGCATGACGAATCTTGCTGCCGCGGCGGGGCGGCTGCTGGCGGAGTAGCTTCGATGGAAGGCAAAGAGTTCTTCGCCCTGCTGAACGCCTGCCTGAACGGCGTGGCGGCGCTGCTGCTGATGTCAGCCTACGTGCTGGTGCGGCGGGGGAAGTACCGGGCGCACGGCACGCTGATGGTAGCGGCCTTCCTTATCAGCACGGTCTTCCTGGTCAGTTACGTCTACAGCAAGGTGGCGTACGGGGAGCGCACGACCGAGTCGCTGGGCCTGGAGGATGGGGCGCTTAAGGCGCTCTACCTGGTGGTGCTGATCCCACACGTCATCCTGGCGGTGGTGATGCTGCCGTTCATTGGCATGGCCATGTACCGGGCCAGCCGCCGGCAGTGGGATCGGCATACGCGCTGGAGCCGGCCGGCGTTCTGGATGTGGCTTTACGTGAGCTTCACGGGGGTGCTGGTGTACCTGCTGCTGTACCACGTGATCCCGGCCGCCGTCGCGGGGCAGGTTTAGGGGACTCCTACGCTTGGCGCGTGAGCGGCCCCGCCGATCTTCCGGAGCACGGGCACGAGCCGGTGATGCCAGCGGAGGTGCTGGAGCTGCTGGACGTGCGGCCAGGGCAGACGATCGTGGACTGCACACTGGGCC
>JBGTBZ010000458.1:0-4125 GCA_041749155.1 Phycisphaerae bacterium | reverse complement strand
CCCGCCCGCCCCCGCCGCGCTCGCAGGTGGGATTTTCCGGCGAGATCGACCGCGTCTCGGCGTCTGAAAGCATCGACAGGTTGCCGAGGTGCACGTGCAGGCCGTCGCTTGTGATCCCGGGACTCATGTGGCACAACATAGCCGCATCAACGCGCCGCACGCCAACACATCCGCCATGGACCGACGCCATTTTCCGGCCACTGCCGCGATCACCGTGACGAGGCTACAGGAGTACGGCTCGTGGCAGAAGCACAGCGTGAGCGGGCAACCCTGATCCGCGGGCGCGCCGCGACACGCGTGCTGGAGATAACGTGCGCGAATCACGTGAGGGAGGCCCTGGGGTGCTGGCGGTATGAGGCACGGGATGCGCATGTCAGGCCGGAGGGAAAGTACGCCGCCCCCGTTGGGTATGACGGGGGCGGGGGGCGGCGTCTTTGGGTATGAGAACAAATCGTGCGGCGACCGTGAAATCGGCCGCTCCTGCTAACTCTTCACCGGGGGACTGGCGACCTTGGTCCCCTTCTGGAAGCTGTAGCTGCCGCCGAACTTCTTCTGGAAGCGGTCCACGCGGCCGGCAGTGTCCACGAACTTCTGCTTGCCGGTGAAGAAGGGGTGGCTGCGGCTGGAGATGTCCACCTTGACCAGCGGGTACTCCTTGCCTTCGTAAGTGATCTTGTCGCGCGTGGCGATCGTGGAGCGGGTCAGGAAGGTGAAATCGGCCCCGGGGTCCTGGAAAATGACCGGGCGGTAGACGGGGTGGGTGCTCTTCTTCACGGCGGGGCTCCGGCAGGATTCCCATGGCCCGGAACGTGCGTCGCGGCACGCGCCAGCGACGTCAGCCCGGGGGAATGAGGGTCGAAACGATAGAGGCAGCCGCGTCCCTTGGCAAGCCACAGGGCCCCCCCGGGCAAGCCACAGGGCACCCCGGGTAGGCAGCAGGCTGGGTCACGGAACCTCGCATTCGGCTGGGTGTCCATAAGAAAGCGGCCGTGGCCGCCGTCTTAGCTCTAGAGCCTGCACCCTTCCTCCAGCTTCGGAGCCCCGTCATGAACGCCAAAACAGCCCTTCTGGTCCTGCTCACCGGCCTGCTGCTCTCGGCCTTGCCCGCCGCGGGGCAGGATCGCGACCGCGACCGGCATCCGCCGCGAGACCCCGTCCCGATGCACCCCAACGAGGCTCCGCGGGTCGATATCGCTCTGCTGCTGGATACCAGCAACTCCATGGACGGCCTGATCCACCAGGCCAAGAGCCAGCTATGGGCTATCGTGCGGCAGTTCGCCGACGCGCGCAAGGGTGGGCGGGCGCCGACCCTTCGCGTCGCCCTCTTCGAGTACGGCAACACAAACCTGCCCGCCACAGAGGGTTACATCCGCCAAGTGGTGCCGCTCACCGACGACCTCGATCGGCTCAGCCAGGCCCTGTTTGGCCTGTCCACGCAGGGCGGAGATGAATACTGCGGCCAGGTGATCGACGAGGCGATCACGCGGCTGGACTGGACCCGCCAGGATGGGGCGTACAAGGCTATCTTCATTGCTGGGAACGAGCCCTTCACCCAGGGCGATGTCGATTACCGCTCCGCCATCGACCGGGCACGCGGGAATCGCGTGCTGGTCAACACCATCCACTGCGGCCCGCGTCACGACGGCATCCGCGGGATGTGGGAGGACGGCGCCCGCCTCGGCCGGGGGCAGTTCTTCAACATCGACATGGACCGGCGCATCCCGCACATCCCCTGCCCGCAGGACCGGCGGTTGGCAGAGCTAAACGCCGAACTGAACGACACTTACCTCTGGTACGGCGCAAGCGAGGTGCGCGCCGCAATGGCAGAGAACCAGCGTGCTCAGGATGACAACGCCCGCGAAATGGGCGACGCCGCCGCAGCCCAGCGGGCGGCGGTAAAGGGCGGCACGGCCTACCAGAACCGTGGACGCGACCTGGTAGACAGCTACGCGGCAGATCCGGAGATCCTGGCAAAGATCAAGGCCGAGGATCTGCCGGAGGAGATGCAGAAGATGACCCCCGAGGAGCAGAAGGCCCACGTGGAGGCCAAGGCGGCCGAGCGGGCCCGGCTACAGACTGAGATTGGCAAGCTTTCTGCCGAGCGGGAGAGACACTTCCAGGCGGAACTGAAGAAGCTCAACGCCGCCGGCGGCGAGAAGACGCTGGGTGAGGCCGTCGGCGAGGCGGTCGGCGCCCAGTTGACTGAAGCAGGGTTTGACGGGAAGGAATGAGATGAGGGTATTGCAACTCCCTCCTCGCTGCGTCGCGGCATGAAAGACAGGAGCCCGGCCAAAACGTGGCCGGGCTCCGTGCTCAAATGTGATCGTTGGCCCGCGCCTTACACGAGCACCACGTCGTCGTCGGCGTCGCCATCTGACCCGGAGCCGATGGCCTTGTCGCTGAACAGGGACTCGAAGCTCCTGGGCATGAGACCGCCGTAAGCCAGGCTAAAGCCCTTGGTCGGCCCGCCGCCGGTGCTGGAGCCGCCAACCGAGACAGTGACGGTGGCCCAGTTGCTGGTCAGCGAGCCATCGGTGGCGCGGTACTGGAAGCTGTCAGTGCCGGCGAAGTTGCCCTTGGGCTTGTAGGTGATGGTGCCGTTGGCGTTGACAGTGATGCTGCCGTTGGCGGGCTTGCTGGTGCTGTGGATGCTCAGGGAGTTGCCCTCGGCATCGGTGTCGTTGGCAAGGACGGCGATGGTCACCGCCGTACGACGGGCAGTCGTTGCCGAGTCGTTGTTGGCGACCGGGGCAGTGTTCTGCTCGCCGCCGCCGCCACCGCCGCCGCCCAGGATGCCGTTGATCCAGTCCATGTAGGCCGAGACGACGATGCCGCCCGCCCCCGAGCCGAAGCGGGGTGGATTGCGCACCTGGCCGCTCACCACGTTGCCGAAGCCGTACGTGTTGACCCCGAAGATCTTGAGCTGGCCGCCGACGTTGACGAATGAGGGCCCGCCGCTGTCGCCGCCGCCCAGGGTGGTCTCCAGGTTGTTGCCCAGCGAGCCGCCGCCCCAGGCGTTGAATCCGCCGCCGTCGAAGTCGAACTCGAAGACTTCGACGCGGGTCGAGCCCTCGTCGTCCAGGCGCTGCCGGTCGGCGACGTTCATGCCCACCCGCTTGACGTCAAACGCGGCATCCACGGTGTAGCTGCTCTGGGTTCCATAGCCCGACTGGCCGTAGCCGACGGCGGTGAAGGTCAGCGGGCTGCTGGCACTGAAGGTGGAGTCGTAGAGCCCGTAGATGGGCACGCCCGCGGGCAGGGCGCTCTGCAGCTCGATGATCGCGATGTCGTCGTTCACGGCGGGATTGGCAAACCCCGTGTACTGTGGATTGAGGTGGATGGTCTTTGCGAAGACCTGGTGGGTGATGTTTCCGCCGAAGTTCAGAATGAATCGGAACCTGTTCGGTGCCACGTCCACGACGCCGTCGTCGTTCAGATCGACGTTATGACCGGCGGTGATGATGTGCGTCGAAGTGAAAGGGGTGGCGCTGCCGATGTATCCACGGCCGGGGCTGGTCTCCATGAAGACGCTGCCGACGCCGGCGTAGGGGCTGCTGGTCGTGTTGGGATCGACGCGCAGCGAGGGCGAGTCGGTGGGCGAGCCGTTGGGGTCGCCGGCGACGATGTACTTCGTCACATCCGCCAGCTCCATCGCGGGGCCGCGGAGGGCCTCGATGTCAAGCTCGCTGGACACGCTGAGCATCAGCCGCGGCTCGAGGCGATCGATCAGAACGACCGCGAAACAGTCCTCACGCGAAAGCTCGGAGTTGCGGGCCATCGAGTACCTCACGAATGTGTTGGAAAAACAGCGCGTGGCAGAATGGGCGCTGCTGAAAGACCACAGGTCCTGACCGCGGGCGCCGCCGACACAGCGCGCCCAGATTCGAACCGGAAGAAGAACGCGGTCCGAACGCGCCCGGTATACATCCGGACGGCGGCGGCTTCAAGTCCAGGCATGCCAACTTACACCACGACGAAACGACCGGCAGGCGCAGGCCCGCCGGTCAAGGGTCAACCTGGGACTCGAGGCGGCCTTCCCCCGGCCTCTGGCGCGACCCTGGGGGCCGGTAGCGAACCGCAACCGAGCCGCAAACAAGGCGGCGGACGCGATTGCGCCCGCCGCCC
>JBGTBZ010000457.1:0-2046 GCA_041749155.1 Phycisphaerae bacterium | reverse complement strand
TCGAAGCTGATCATGCTCTGCAGCGGCCCGTCGTGCAGATCGTGGGCGATGCGCCCGTGCTCGCGCTCGTAGGCGGCATGCTCGGTCTGCTTGATCACCAGCAGGTGGCGGACGGCGTCGCGGAAATAGGGCGTGATGTCTTGCAGTTTTTTCCAGTGCCGCCGGCGAATCTCTCCGATGCTGTTGATCAGAAGAATGCGGCCGATCGGCCTTTCGCCGTCAAACAGAGCGCAGCCCAGGCCGTTGTAGATCTCAAACTTCTGGATGACGTAGGGATGTAGGTCGAAGGTTCGCTCGATCGGCTTGCCGGCCTTGTCGACCAGCGAGACGTCGTTGGAGTAGAAATCCATGCGCTCGCCCTGAAAGCAGGCCCACTCGCGACTGGCGTCGAATGTGGCCACGGCTTTTTCCTCCGGCCCGCTCTGCGTGGGGTGACGGCAAATGGCGACATAGCCAATGTCGTCGGACCACAAAGCCAGAATCGAGCCCGAAGAGCGCATCCAGCGGGACAGCTCGCCCAGCGCCGACTCAATGGCCGGCGCGATCTCCGCTTCGCTCTGCCCGGTCGTATTGCGCAGCAGTTCGGCGATGCGATTCTCCATGCGCACGACCTGGCGGGAGAAATAGTAGGCCAGCGCGCCTCCAACCACCAGCAGGAACATGAACGAGCCGAAAGAGAACTCAAACCGCCGAGCCTCTTCGCTGGCTAGCCAAGCCGCGTAAAAGACAATGCAGACCGCCGAGATGATCAAGACCTCGCGCGCGCCATGCAGAAGCGACGCCTCGGTCAGCAGGAAGTAGAACATCAGCAGCGGCAGCGCCGCGTGGCCGGTGTCGGATAGCAGCACCAGGATGACCGTGAAGATCAAATCGGCAAACTGGATCGAGACGGCGTAATTGCGCAGTTCCGGCTGTTCCCGGAAGACGAAGATCAGGATGGCGTAAGCGGCGAACAGCAGGCTGCAGAGAACCTTGAACGAGCTGGCGTCGGCGGGATTGAGAAAAACCTCGAGGATCAGGTAGGCGGCGGCGATCACCAGGCGAAGAATCGCCAGGTGCCGGAAGCGCCGGCTGCGAAACGCAATCTCCTCGCTAAACCGCGAGACAGGCATAAGTCAAAAGACGTCCGGAGATCGCAGCCCATCCAATCTATTGAGGGCGGTGCCGCCCCGCGCGTATAGCCGCGAGAGCAGGCTTGATCTCCGTAATTTCATGGCGGACTAATCTGCAAGGTATTCTACATCAGTGGCATGAGGCCCGGAAGCGCTAACCTGTATTTCTCACAAAGGTTTGTAGGGGCGGGCCTCCACAAACACCAAGAGCCCGCCTTGCGGCGGGCTCTTGACCAAAGCGATAAACCTTAACAAGCCTGCCCGGAGAAACTCCGGCGGCTGGAAAACTAGTCGCCGCTGATGCCGACCAGCTCCTGACTTTCTTTCTTCCGCGTCGCGCCGCCGATCTGAACCAGGCTGGGCGTTGGGGGCGGCGCCTCTTTGAGCACCTGCTCCCGGTACATCTTCATCAGCCGTTCCTGTTCCTCGGGCGTGAGAATCTTCTTCTTGCCGTCCGAGCGCGGCACTTCGCCATGGGCCAAGGCCTCGCCGAGTTTGCGATCGCGCTCCATGATCTTCTCTTCGCGAGCGTTCTGCGGTCCCTCGGAGGTCTGCGCCCCGCGGGCTGCGTGCTCGGCGTTGATCGAAAGCTTGTGGCTGAAGTCGTTCACGTCGTCGACGTTGCGGCCGCCGGCGTAGATGCGGTGCCGGCCGTGCTCCTCGTACCAGGTGCTCAGCGTCGCTGTCATGTGCATCTTCTCGATGATGTTCCGCCAGCCGATGCCGGTGTTGTAGGCGCAGAAGGAGATTTCGCCTTCCTGCGTGCCATAGGGGATGATGCACATCTCCGTGCGGCGGAAGTCGTAGTTGAACAGATCCTGGAACCACATGCCCGCCACGAAGAGGAAGTTCCAGGGATCGTTTCTGCGGGCCACGCCCTTACCGTAGTTCTTGCCCGATAGAGCGAACGACTTGTCGAATTTCTTGAGCAGCG
>JBGTBZ010000456.1:0-6495 GCA_041749155.1 Phycisphaerae bacterium | reverse complement strand
GCCGGGCGTCACCCGCGCCGCCGTCATCGACTGGGCCAGGGGCGAGGGCGTGTCCGTGCAACGCCTGCCGATCGACGTCACCCGCCTGCTGGCGGCGCGGGAAGTGTTCCTGACCAACAGCATCATGGGCGTGATGCCGGTGACGCGGGTGGAGCAGGAGGTGGTCGGGGACGCCACCGCGGGAGCGGTGGCGCGGCTGGTCAGAAGGTCACTATCCGAGTGATCGCCCGTGCGCGTTTCAAATCCACCGATCCCGGATCCCCTTCATTTTCACCCAGTCCTCTTCGTTGTAGATCGGCGGGCATGTCTCGCACATCGGGCAGATCTGCTCGAAGAACTTCTCGGCGTCGTCGGCGATCGTCTCGATGTCCTGACCCATGCTCGTGCGGGCCTCGTACATCTCATCGACCTCCGCCGCCAAACGCAGAGCCTCAGCGCCGGCCTGGCTCTTGACCATGCGGGCCAGCTTTCCGAACCACTCCTTAGTCATCTCGTCGGCGTGCTCCGGGGCGTTGCAGTGGCGCTTCAGGGCGTGGCGGAAGTACTTGAGCTTAACGTGCCAGGGAGCGTCGGCGTCGCGCAGGGCCAGGGAGACGTATTGCCCGACCTTGGCGGCCTCGAAGACCAGGTCATCGCCGTTGCGCTCGGCCTTGTGGGCGACATGGAGGTAGGTCTCCTCCGGTAGCCCGATCCGCGGCATCGGCGGCAGCGGCCCACGCGAGGCATTCACGTACCGCCGAGGCTGCGCGCCTTGGGGGAGAGGCTCGCCGTTGACGGAGTCATGCGCAGAGCGTGTTTCGTCCGCCGGGTGCGTGCTGGAGGCTTGAGACATAACTTCCTCCGGTGTGGCCTGCGGCCATCGCGAAGCGTGTTGAGAAAACCAGCAGCCAGCTTCAGAATCGGGCAGCTGCCTCCCGCGAGTGCAGGAAAGATCCGCCCAGACTACCCAAAGCACGCGCCTGAACCGACGCAGTCGCAGCGATAGCGTCTGCCGGACCATCGACCGGCCATGCAAAGCGGGCAGGCCTATGGTGACCCCGAGGATAACCCAAACTGGGTATTGGCACAAGCAAAACCGGCTGTAAGGATGCCCGTTCTTCCCGATGCTGGGCGTCTGAGGTCCGGCTTTGACCGGTGTTTTGAGGCGATCGGCCGAACTTCCGTCTACGTCAACTCGTCCTGATATGCGGGACACCTTACCCAGCCACGGCGGAAATCCGGTGTCACGGGTGTAAACCGGGCTTGATTTTCAGGTCCCAATCGCCGATATCATCCTGCGCCGACGGAGAAATTGGCGGTGCGGTCCGTTTTTATGATCGCTTGCCAGGCGGGCGTGCCCCGTCAGCGGCCTTCCTGCTGGAGGGTCCGAAGCCCTTTTCATCGCGGCGGGTGACGCAGGTGCCCCCGGCATCGTTGTTGCTACCTCGCCTGCGGCGAAGGATCACTTGAAGCCCGTCGCGGAAGGATTCTCTGGAAGTGGCGTTGTCTGAATAACTGGGAATGTAGGGCATGTGGTGGAGCGTGTTCCCCGGGACTTCGGTAACGCCTGAGACATCCCCTGTGTTTTTGTGTGTTTGACACAAGCCTTCCGCCAGCCGAAGTCCGCTGCGGAGCGAGCCTCGGTGAAGGGTTGTGGGGTGGTGGGAGATCTCAGATGGTCCTTGCGTTCCGCGCTTGCCGGCTGACCCGGCAAAGGTCCCGCAAAGAACTGTTCGAAAACCTCAGTTTTTATGGCGCCGGCCCCGGAGGGGCTGGGTCCCGCTCCCTCCACCGGAAACATCCCGGAGGACCCGGGAGCAGAAGATTGCCCTCTTGGAGGCCTAACGAAATGGCTCGAATGAAACGTGTCAGCCGGCTGAGCAACTACATCGCGCCAGCCGTGACATTGGACCGTGACCGCCGCCGTGAGCGCCGCGGCCCGGTGCGTCGCGAGGCGCAGGTTACCGTGCTCACCGGCCTCGCCCGTGACGAGCAGTTCACCGTCGTCACGCGGGATGCCAGCACCGCCGGCAGCTCGTTCTATCTCAAGACCCCTTTGCCCATTGGCACGCGCGTACGCGTGCTGGAGCTGATCGACGAGCGGCCACACCGCACGTTCGAGGGTGAGGTGGTCCGCGTACGTCCCATCAGCAACGGGCGTCACGAGATGAACGTGCGCTACGATCTTCGCCTCGATAAGCCGGAGATCGTCAAGGCCCTGGCCTGAGCCAGCCACACGGTCACCGACAGGTCCGCTACAAGTTCCTTGCCGTTTCGGCATTTATCGCTTTGCAGGGCCAATCACCTTGCGGAGCGCTCGCCGTGCACTTCTCACCGCCGCCCGCCCGACCTGCCGGGCTGCCGCTTGCAGGGGATCCGTCAGTCGTGCCATGCCCGTCAGCCGCTGAAACGGTAGATCCCCCGCCTCCGGCCACTCCGCCGCGATCACCGCGTCGGCCAGGCCCTGACTTCGACGAAATGCCGGCGGGAGGGACATCATCGCCTCGATCACCCGCCGGTGGCTGAATGCGCCTACGTTCGCGGCGAATGGAGCGGTGCCGTACATGTGCGGCCCGGCCCAGCACCCCATCCGCTGCTCGATGTAGAGAAAGTCCAGCAGCTCCCAGGTGTCCAGGTGCGGCACGCCCGCCTGCCAGCTCCGCCAAGCCGCCAGCCAGTCCCTGAGCTCGGGAAGGTAGAGCCGGGCCATCAAGGCCTCCGGGTCAGGTGGATGATTCGGCTCATCGCCCTCCCGCCAGTAGAATGCCCGGCCTACCTCGCCGCCGAACCCGGTGAGCCACGATCGTCGCATCTCCAGGTGCTGGCGGCACGCAAGGTCAAAGTCACGCGCCTTGCCCCAGTTTCCGGCATAACCAATCCGCAGCAGGTATTCCCGCCGCTGGCCGAGGCTTGGCTCCACCAACGGCACCTCTTGATGGTCCAATCCCAGCCGCCTGGCAAGCTTCCGCGCGATGTGCACATCCGGCCGACGTCGCCTGTCGGCGTATTTGAACGTCACGAACTGGGTGTGATCCACCACCGGCCGTGCGCATGCCAGGAGCATCCGCGCATCCCGGCCGGCCGTCAGTGGCAGGTAGGCCGGGCCAGCGGCCACCAGGCCCGAAACGATGCTCCGGACGTGCCGCACAACCTCCGCGACCAGTGGCGCCGCGTCCCCCGCATCCTCCACTCGCTGGATCGGCCCCGCCGGCCAGTGTCTGACCGGCCGCATGGTCTCAAGGTCAAGATAGTGGTTCGGCAGTAACCGCCGCACCGCCGGGTCTGCCGTCAGCCCCGCGGGGTAAAAGTGGTTCTCATACAGCTCCGGCCCCCTCGCCATGGCGGCGGCGTAGCGGTCAAAGTCGTCCAGGTGCAGCGCCGTGAGGGTTGAGGCGATCCGCCCCCCGTCCGCGGCGTAAACGACTCCCAGCGTCCCGCACGGGTCGAGATAGAGTCTCTGGATGTTGCCCGCCACGAAAGCACATACAAAGCGACCACCATGGCCGTAGAGCCACGATTCGACAGCCTGCGCCGAGCTCGCGGCAAGCACAACCCGATTACGCAGAAGCTGCGCCTCGGGCGTGACCGCCCACCCCAGCAGCCAACCCAGGGGCGTGTCGGCGGCTACCACGTCCACCACGGGCAGGTTTGGGTGCGAAATCAGCGTCCATTCCCCCATAACCCGCCTCTTCCACAGGGCTGGCGCGGAACTTGGTAGGCCTCCCCGGGCGAGGATGAACTGGTCGTGAAGCTCCGGAATCGGGTCGGTCATGGCCATATGGGGCCCAGCGATGCTCCTCCCGACCTCCCTTGGCCGGCCGCGGAGCATTTTTAGGCAAAGTCACTGGAGCCAGGAGCGACTCGGTTCCGATAGATCGGAAAGGCCGCCAGCGAACCCCTGCTGCCCTGACGCAGCGGGGCCACCGATTTGGGATTCGTCAACGCGACGTTAATCTCAACCCATGGCCGGGGAGACGTAGGTTGTATCCCACGCTGGCCTTACGGCGCATTTTCTCCCCTCCGGAAGACACCGACCGTAACAGGCGGTGTCTTCTCTTTTAGCCCGGCGGCCATGACAGGCTGCGGCCCGCCAGCACGTGCAGATGCAGGTGGAAGACCTCCTGCCCGGCCTTGGCGCCGCAGTTGAACACCGTGCGGTAATCCTGATGCCCCAGCCGGTTGGCCACGTCCCGGGCGACCAGGAAAAGATGACCGATCAGCTCGGCATCCCCCTTGTCGACGTCGTTGAGCGTCGGAATCGGCTTCCGGGGGATGACCAGCAGGTGTACCGGGGCCCGCGGGTTGATGTCTCGGATGACGACGCACTTCTCGTCCTCATGCACGAAATCCCCGGGGATTTCCCGGTCGATGATCTTCTGGAACAGGGTCTTTTCGGTGGCCATGGCGAACAGCTTGCGGTGCCCAGCGTCGGACGTAAAGGTGCCATTCGCCTGCCGCGGCTAATCCCCCGCATACAATCGCAGTCAACTTATCTCGGAGCCCGCGATGAGCCAGACCACCAGCAATACAGCCGACGCTCCTGACGCCGATCTGGCACAGGAGGAGCAATTTCCGGGCTACCAGGTCAACTTCTGGCGGCGGCCTTGGGTCCAGCAGGTGCTCCCGTGGGCCACGAGCCTGGGCGTCCACATCGGCATCATCACTATCGCACTGATCCTGCTCGCCAGCGGCGCCTTCCACTACCTGATCGAGCGAGTTACCCAGCCGCAGGTGAACGTACCGACCGCCACGCTGGCCGAAACCAACATCGGCGGCGTTCCCAATGTCGGCAACATGGACGACGTCACCAGTCCCAACGCCCAGCTCGATCCCGTCCAGCAAACCCGCAACCCCCTTCCCGCCGGGGAGGGCAACGACATCGACGAGCTCATCAACTCCGGCAGCCCCTCCGCCGCTGACAGCATCACCGGCATCACCGGCATGGGCTCACTCGCAGAGGCCCTCGGTGGTGGCGGCGGAGAGGGCTCGGCCATGTTCGGCGAGCCTGGGGGCGGCGGGCGGTTCATGGGCTTCGACTTCGGCAAGGCCGCCGACGGCGGTGCCGTGACACGGGTGATTTTCGTCTGCGATGCCAGCGGCAGCATGGAAGGTCGGCCCAAGTGGCTGCTGGTTGGGGAACTCAAGGAAACCCTGGGAACGCTCAAGCCGGTGCAGTTTTTCAACGTGATCTTCTTCCAGTGGGACACCTTCACGGCCGCCTACGACGATGGATTGAAGCCCGGCAGCCCCCGCTTCAAGCAGCAAACCTACGAGTTTCTCGACCGCCTGGCGGTCCGCGGCAGCACCAACCCCATGCCAGCGCTGGAAGCGGCTTTTAGGATGAAGCCGCAGCTCATCTTTTTCCTGACCGACGGAAGGTTCGACCAGGCAGCAGGTTACGACGAGGTCCTGGCGACAGTCCGCAGGCTCAACGCAGATCAGGAAGTCATGATCAACACCATCCAGTTCATGAACCGCGACGAGCGGGCCGAGCAGGTACTGCGCACCATCGCTGCCGAGAACGGCGGTCAGTACAAGTTCATCGATGAGGGCGTACTCAATCCTTGATCTGGCAAGAGCTTCCATAACCTCGGCTGCGGATTCCCCAAAGCCTTGCGGTACGCTGGATTCGCATGCACAATGCGCCCCCCACCGCCGCGCTGCCCAACGAGACAACCCCGCAACCCTGGGCCCAAGGAACGATTCATGGCCGACGATCGCCGAAGCGTTGTTCTCCCCCCGTCGCCAGCCCGCGGCGTCCGCCGGCTCGCGTTGATTGCCGGAATCCTGGTGTTGGGGTGGCTGTGGCTGGCAGCCCCCGCCCTCGGGCAGGACATCCCAACCCCGGCGGATGCGGCGAACCAGCCGCCGGAGGAAATTCCCGGCAGCGCCTGGCTGCTGCCGTTTGAGAGCATGGCTCAGGGGGAGCCCATTACCTGGTCGATCGTCATCGCCAGCATCGTGGCCGTCACGCTGATCATCCAGGGGTTTCTGCGGGTCCGTCGCACCGTCATCCTGCCGGATGAGAGCGTCCAGCAGATCGAGCAGCTCATCAGCCAGCGGCAATACCGCGAATTGATGGAATTCACCGCCGCGGACGACAGTTTCGTCAGCAAGGCCCTGAGCCCGGCCCTCAAGCGCGCCCCGAACATCGCAGATATGAAGGAGTCGCTCGAGGCGGCGGTGGCCGAAGAGACGAGCGAGCAGTTTCGCCGGCTGGACTACATCAACGTGCTGGCGAACGTGGGCCCACTGCTTGGGCTCCTGGGGACGGTGGTGGGCATCATGGACGCGTTCCTGGCCATGCGCCGCGCCGGCGGGGCCGCGGAGGTGTCGGCCCTTGCCCAGGGTATCTCCACGGCTCTCGGAACGACGATGCTGGGCCTGATCCTCGCGGTCCCCTGCCTGATTGCATATAGCGTCCTGCGCAACAAGGCCGACCGCCTGACACAGGAAGGGGCGGAACTTGCCGAGGAGTTTCTGCTTTCCATGAGGGGCGATGGCCGTCAGCCGCAG
>JBGTBZ010000455.1:0-1923 GCA_041749155.1 Phycisphaerae bacterium | reverse complement strand
GCGATGCGCACGCGCGCGGTGGCGCTCTTGCGGCGTCCCACGCCCCAGACAAAGCGCGGCCTGTCCGCGGCGGGCGCGGCGGAGACCTGCGTCTGGGGCATCGGTTCCGTCATCGTGGCAGAGGTCGAATCAGGCATGGCGGTCGGTGCGAATGGTTCAGGGAAACGACTTACAGCTCCAGCGGCCTCGGCTGCTGCGCCTGGTGATCGTGCTTGTCGCCGCGGTACACCTTCAGCTTGCCGAGCATCTTGTGACCCAGCTTGTTCTTGGGGAGCATCCGGCGGACGGCCAGCTCGAACACCTTCTCGGGGCTCTCGCGGTTCATCCGCTCGTAACTGTAGATGTTCAGGCCGCTGGGATAGCCGCTAAAGGTCTGGTACTCGCGGTGCTCGGCCTTGGAGCCGGTGACCTTGACCTTCCCGGCGTTGAGCACGATTACGAAATCTCCGGTGTCAACGTGGGGCGTGTACTCGGGCTTGTTCTTGCCCTGCAGGACCCGGGCGACCTTCGCGGCCAGCCGGCCTAGCACCTGGTCCGAGGCGTCCACGACGTACCACTGTGCCTTAAGCTCGCCGGGTTTTGCCAGGTAGGTGCTCATCGCGTCAGGGCCTTCATAACATGCGTAGACACAAGCCCGCGGACGGCTTTCTCGCCAATCCGCGGGAATCTGGCATCGTAGCCGCAGCCAACGGCCGGTCAAGCCTCTCCCGTCCGCCTGCCCCCCTTTGGACCGCTGTGGAGTGCCGGTTTCCCCGGCCCGCGGGCAGATCTGTGCGACGCCACTTTTCTACCCCTCCTGCCGCCCAGTTAGCCTACGATGCCACGAAGCGGCAAAGGCTGAGGAGTCGAAGTTTATCGCCGCCGCTGTCGCCGGAGGAAGTGTCCCGGCAAGAATGCACATCCTGCTCGTTGATGATCACGCCGAGGCCTCCGCCGCCCTTGCGCACATTCTTAAGCGCAAAGGATTTGTGGTGACGCAGGCCCACACCCTGGCCGACGCCCGCCAGCGGTGCCGCCGGCAGATCTTCTCGCTGCTCCTGTGCGACATCTCGCTGCCCGACGGCGACGGCTGGGCCTTCATGGCCGAGTTGCGTGAAGACTGCCTGGACATCCCGGCCATCGCGGTGACCTCAATGGCCACTGAGCCTGACCAGCGCGGGAGCCTGGAGGCCGGCTTCGCCGCTCATGTGACGAAGCCGATCGACGTCGAGGGGCTGCTCCAGGTCATCCGCTGGGTGCTCGGCCGCGTCCCCTCCGACCGCGGGCGCTGGCGACTCGCCGGCACTTGGGATCTGAATCAATCAGATCCTTTCCAACTGCTGCATCTGCCCCTCGCGGAGCCTGGAGGGCATCTTCTGCCGGATGGCGGCGGGAACCTGGCCGTCCGGCCACATGATCGCGACGGTGGTGCCGAAATAGACGGCGCAGATGCGTCCGGCGGGGTCCCGCCAGACGTGGCGCGGATTGGCGCCGGGCAGGCCCTCCTCGAAGCTGGCATCGAGCCTCATGGGCTCGGCCGCCCCCGGGGTCAGCGCCAGGCGCACGACGCGGCCGGGGCGGTTGAAGAGGAAGAGCCGGCCGTCCTTGTCCACCGCGGCCCGGGGCCTGCCGGAGCCCGTGGCCTCAGGCGGGAGCGACCATTCCAGCTTCTCCCCCTCCGGTGTGGTGATCTCCAGCCCGTCGACGCCGCCCCGGTAGGTGGTCCCGTCGGGAGCGACGGCGAGCGGGGCCTCCGCGTCGGCGGGGGCTTCGGTTTCGAACGTTTCCTCGGGCTTCAGCGGCTCCCAGGCCTCTTCCTTAAGCCGCCAAGCCCCGCCGGACTTGGAGACGGGCCACCCCTCAGGATCCCAGCCGGCATCCCCCCGCGCCCCCGCGTCGATGAGCCAGGTCGGCAGCCGCGGCGCGGGGTTGGGCAGCCGCGTA
>JBGTBZ010000454.1:0-1747 GCA_041749155.1 Phycisphaerae bacterium | reverse complement strand
GCGCGAGGAAGGCGTCTTCGCCGGCACGTCATCCGGCGCGAACGTCGTCGCGTCGCTGCGGGTGGCGGAGCAGATGGGCCCCGAGGCACGCATCGCGACGCTGATGTGCGACTCGGGGC
Organism: Phycisphaerae bacterium; assembly: GCA_041749155.1. Lineage (GTDB taxonomy): Bacteria > Planctomycetota > Phycisphaerae > Tepidisphaerales > Tepidisphaeraceae > JAEZED01. The sequence goes on along the minus strand of JBGTBZ010000454.1, from coordinate 1,628 downwards.
TGAAGTATCTGAGTACGGAGGTGTACAGGCAGTCTTAGCTCGGCCGTCCTGGAGACATTGGGTGCGCCGGCAATGAAAGGCGCGGTCATGAACATCCGCTACCAGTGGGATGGTGAACAGGTGCTGGAGTTCGTCCACGTCACGGGGACGAAAGGCCGTCCTTTCACTTTCGGTGAATCGCAGCACAGTCGGCCGATCGAGGTGCCCGACTTCTTCATCGGGACTGTGCCGGTCACGCAGGCGCTTTGGACGCACGTCATGGGCGAGAACCCCGCCATCCACCCCGGACCCGACCTGCCAGTTGAAAACGTCTCGTGGGACATGCTCACCGCTGGCGGTGGATTCCTGGCGCGCATCAACGACAGTCCCCTGCGTAGCGCGATCGCGTCGCAGGCCGGCGATGCCGCGTTTCGCTTGCCGTCGGAAGTCGAGTGGGAATACGCCGCCCGCGGCGGACCGCGCTGGACGGACGGCTTCGCGTATAGCGGGAGCGACGACATCGACGCGGTGGCATGGTATGACCGCCGGCACGGCGACTGGACGATGCCGGTAGCGCGCAAGCGGCCCAACCAGCTAGGCCTGTACGACATGTCCGGCAACGTGTGGGAGTGGTGCCAGGACGTTCACACGCCGGATATCGAGCGCATTCCCCGCGACGGCACGCCTTTCACCGGCGGGGGAGAGGAGCGCGTGCTGCGTGGCGGTTGCTTTCACAACTGGGCGATTCACTGCACGGTCTGGAAGCGTTACGAGATCGCCCGCGACTTCCACGACGGCTGCATTGGCTTTCGCCTGGCGGCATCGGTTGAACGATGATCTCGCAGGAACCCGCGCATTCTCCGGACGGCTTGCGGCTCATCGAGGAGCTGGAGGGGCAACTTGCAGCGCTCTACGCCCTCGAGCACCGCCACGGCCTGTCCGTGCGGCAGCTCGTGGAGGAGCAGGTGCCGTTCTTCGTCATACGTCACGGCGGCGAGGCGGCGGGGTGCGTGGGGCTCCAGTTCTCAGATGGCTTCGCGGAGATCAAGCGGATGTATGTCCGCCCCGCCTTCCGGGGCCGCGGGCTGGCTAAGCGGATGCTGGAGCACCTGGAAGCCTTCGCCCGCGAGCGCGGTATCGGCGTGATCCGCCTGGAGACCGGCATTCACCAGCGCGAGGCCATCGCCCTGTACGAAAGTGCCGGCTTCCGCCCCATCCCGCCCTTCGGGCGCTACGAGGCCAATGACGTCAGCCGCTGCTACGAGAAGCGGCTGTGAACGGCCCGGTGCTGTTGCCTCGTCGCGGGTGAGTCCGCAAATGCTGCCGTCTCACGCTTGTGGGCCGAGGTTTCCGATTATGATGTCCGGCAGATGGAACGGACTCCCCTCATCGGTGTCACGCTCGACCACGACGACGAGCAGACGAGCTACAGGCTGTCGTACTTCTATGTTGACGCCGTCACCCGGGCTGGCGGGGCGGCTGTGCTGCTGCCCTTTTCGGGCAGCTTCGACGTCTTGCGGCAGCTCGATGCCGTGGATGGCCTGATGCTGACCGGCGGAAACGACCTCGACCCCGCCGCCTGGGGCGCGGCCCGGCACCCCTCCGCCAAGGCGGCCGACGCCCGGCGAGAGGCTCACGAGCGGGCCCTC
>JBGTBZ010000453.1:0-1989 GCA_041749155.1 Phycisphaerae bacterium | reverse complement strand
CCTGAACGCGATCGGGGGCGATGTGAGCTTCGCCGGCCAGTCGGGTTACCCCCCGCTGCGGGTCCGCGGGCGCCACCTGGAGGGGGGCGAGGCCGACTTCCCCGCGGAGGCGGCCGAATCGAGCCAATTTTTGTCCGCCGTGCTCATGGTGGCCCCGTACACGCGGCACGAGACGCGGATCAACCTCCAGGGCCGGCAGGCAAGCTGGCCGTACGTGCGCATGACCATGCGGCTCATGGATCGCTTCGGCGTGACGCCGGAGCTGGAGCGCGACCCCGCCACCAGCGCCCCGACCGCCATCGTCGTGCCCAGAGGTCGTTTTCACGCAACGACTTACACCATCGAGCCCGACGCCTCCGCCGCAAGCTATTTCCTGGGCTTGGCGGCGATTCATCCTGGCAGCCGCGTGACCATCCGCGGGATCGGCAATGCCAGCCTCCAGGGAGACGCCGACTTCGCCGGCATCCTCCGGCAGATGGGCGCGGATGTGGAGAAAACGGCCGATTCCACGACCCTGACGGGTCCGCCGCAGCTTCACGGCATCGACTTGGATGTCGAGGACATGCCTGACATCGCCCTGACGCTGGCGGTCGTGGCCCTGTTTGCGGTGGGGGAGACGACGCTGCGGGGCATCCACACGCTTCGCGTGAAGGAAACCGACCGCGTGGCGGCCCTCCAGAGCGAGCTGGCGAAGCTGGGGGCCCACACGGAGATCAGCGGCGAGGGCCGCGACCTGGCCCTGCGCATCATCCCGCCGCCGCGGGTGCGCGGGGGGCTGATCGCGACGTTTGGGGACCACCGCATGGCGATGAGCTTCGCGCTGGCGGCGACGAAACGACGAGGCGTGGAAATCGAGGAGCCGGAGGTGGTGAGAAAGACGTTTCCGGCGTTTTTCCAAGTCCTGGAGCAAATCGTTGCATCAGCCACTCTCTCTCCCGGAGAGGGTGGCCGGGCGAGACCCTAAACTGCGCTTTACGCGGGAAGCGCCATGTCCATCCACGTCACCGTTTGGCACGAGCATCGTCACGAGAAGACCAACCCGAAGGTTGCGCGGCTCTACCCGCACGGAATGCACGGAGCGATCGCGGGCCATCTGCGGGCCTGCGACGATCTGGTCGTGCGCACCGCCACGCTGGATGAGCCGGAGCATGGGCTGACCGACGAGGTGCTCCGGAACACGCATGTGCTGACGTGGTGGGGCCATGGCGCGCACGAAGAGGTGCGTGACGAGATCGTGGACAAGGTGCACGAGCGCGTGCTTGGGGGCATGGGCCTTGTGGTGCTGCACAGCGGGCACTTCTCGAAGATCTTCAAGCGGCTGATGGGCACGAGCTGCGACCTGAAATGGCGCGAGTCAGACGATCGCGAGATCCTGTGGGTCACCAGCCCCAATCACCCCATCGCCCAGGGGATCGACGACCGGTTCGAAATCGAGGCCGAGGAGATGTACGGCGAGTACTTCGATGTCCCCGCCCCGGAGGACGTGGTCTTCATGAGCTGGTTCAGCGGCGGAGAAGTCTTCAGGAGCGGCCTGACGTACAAGAGGGGCGCCGGCAGGATCTTCTATTTCCGCCCCGGTCACGAGACGTACCCCGCTTATCACCATCCGCAGGTGCTGAAGGTGATCGAGAACGGCGTGCGCTGGTGTGCCCCGGCGGGCCCCATCCGCCCGCCCCGCTTCGGAAACTACCCGGGCCGCCCGTGAGGGCGCAAAAGCTGCGCGTGCCGCCGTCACCGCGGGAAGTTTTTGCTCCCGCGGCAGAGCTTGGGGTTTGATCCCCGGTGGGTCCCGGTGAGAATGCTTCGGCTGCTATCGGCGGCATGACGCTGCCGGCTTGAGGAATTTCGTGCAGACCCAAGCCGGCGCCCGCCGGCGTCTTCGCGGACCGCCACCTCGCAGGATGCGGGCGGCAGACCATGACCCACCCCAGCGACGACCCGCACTACGCCCACGAGGCTTCAAGCGCCTGGAGCGACCTCCAGGAGGGC
>JBGTBZ010000452.1:0-6628 GCA_041749155.1 Phycisphaerae bacterium | reverse complement strand
CACCACGCGGGCGACGCCCGGGATCGTTTCGCGGGCGCGCGCTTCGTCGGCGTAGCGAATCCCGTACATGCTCAGGCGGCGCTGCTGGCCGCCGCTGTTGCCGGCGACCTCGACGGGCTCCTGGGCCTCGACGAGTATGTTCTTCGAGCCGAGCTTGGTGATCTGCTCCTCGGCCTCCTTGCTGGCGCCTTCGCCCACGCTGAGCATCGCCACGACGCTGCCGACGCCGAACACCACGCCGAGCATCGTCAGCATCGACCGCAGCTTATGAAGCAGCAGGTTCTTGATGCCCAGCCGGATGTTGCGCGCCAACTTCAGGTTCATCTAGTCAACCCGTTCGAGCTTTCCGTCGCGCATGTGAATGCGCTTCTTCGAGTAGGCGGCGATGTCCGCCTCGTGTGTCACCATGATGATCGTCTTGCCCTGCTCGTTCAGCTCCGTCAGCAGCCGCATGATCTGCCCGCTCGTCGCGGTATCCAGATTCCCTGTCGGCTCGTCGGCCAGCAGCACCGGCGGGTCGTTGGCCAGCGCCCTGGCAATCGCCACGCGCTGCTGCTGTCCACCTGAAAGCTGGTTGGGCCGGTGGTCCAGCCGGTCGGCGAGCCCCACCATCTCCGCGAACTGCGCCGCCGTCTCGCGGCTGGTCTGGGGGTCCACGTCCATGTAGAACAGCGGCAGCTCGATATTCTCCTGCACCGTGAGCTGCGGGATCAGGTTGAAGCTCTGGAAGATGAACCCCAGCGTCCGCAGGCGAAACTTGCTCAGCGCGTCGTCATCCAGCTCCGAAACGTCCTGGTTCTCAAGGATGTAGGTGCCGCTGCTGGGGCGATCCAGCGTCCCCAGGACGTTGAGCATCGTGCTCTTGCCGCTGCCTGAGGGGCCCATCAGGGCCACGAAGTCGCCCCGCGCCATCTGAAGCGTCACGCCGTTGAGCGCCCGGACCACCTGCCCGCCCATGTGATAGTGCTTGTGCACGTCGTACAACTCGACAACCGGATCCTCCGCCGTCAGCATCGGCGCAGGCGGCTGCGGCGCCACCTCGGCGCCGGGGCTGCGGGCGATTTCGGCGTCGGGAATCTCTTGCACGGCGGGCACGCTCACTCAACAGGCTCCTGCTCCGATTCGGCTCCGGCAGGCGGCGCCGTTTCTGGCCGATCCCCGTCAGGACGCCCCTGACGCCCACCCTCCCGCACGCCACCACCGCCGCCGCCCTCGGCTCCCTGGCCATCAGGACGTTGCCGTCCCTGACGGTTCATCTGCGGCATTTCTACGCCATACTTCTCCGCAAGCTCCTGCATGTACCGCATCATCCCCTCGGTGTCGCCGCTCTGACGCAACTCGCCCAGTCGCGTGCGCTCCTCTTCCGTGAGGTTGCTCATCATCTGCTGCATCCCCGCGTTCCCGCCGCCACGCTGGCCGCCCTGGCCATCGCCGCCCTGGCCCTCAAAGCCCTCGCCGTTGGGCCTCATGCCCGGCGGCAGATCCGCCGGCTGGACGGGCGGATTGTCCATCGCATCCTCGGCCTTCTGCTTCTCCTCCTCGGTGAGCTCCTCGGGCCGGAGCGTCTCGACGGTGCCGGTGTCGCCCAGCGGCGGAGCCAGCAGCACCTTCTCGCCCGGCTCCAGCCCGCTCCTGATGATGACCATGCGGTTGTTGTCCTTGCCGATTTCCACCTCGCGCTGGTCGAGGCTGCCATCCGCCCGCACCACGAATGCCGTCGGCTGACCGCTGACGCGCACGATGCTCTGCACCGGCACGTACACCGCCTCGTCGTAGTTCTCGACGATGATTTCCGCCCGGCAGCTCATGCCCGTGCGCAGCTCCTCACCGTTGCCGGTGATGCTGATCACCGTGTTGTAGACCTTCAGGTCCGGATTCATCCACATGCTGTTGGCGTCCGGCAACGGCGCGATCTTCGTCACCTCTCCGCGGTACTGCTTGCCTGGCAGGGCATCCACCGTCACGCGGACGGGCATTCCCAGCCGAACCTTCTCCAGCGACGACTCGTGGATCTTGATCTCCGCGATCATCTGCGTCGCAGTCGGCAGGTAGATCAGCTCCTGCCGCTCCCGCACCTCCTGACCTTCCTGCAAAGGCTCCTGGTTGCCGCGGAAGCCGCCGCCCTGGGCGCTGGTCGCGTACACCACCAGCCCGTCGCGCGGGGCGTAAATCTTCGCCTTCGCGAGCTGCTGGATCACCCGCTCCAGCCGATCCTGCTGGCGATCCAGCTCGCTGGCGCGTGCCTTGAGCTCTGCCTCGGCCTGCACCACGTCCGCCGACGCCTTGCGCTGGGCCCGTTCCAGGGCCATGCGGTTCTGCTCGACGTCCGATTCCAACTGGGCGATCTGCCGCTTGTACTCCCACTTCTCCAGCAGTTCCAACGCCTGCTCTGACAGCTTCAGTTCCAGATCCGCCTTCTTCAGGGCGAGCTCGTCGGCCTTCAGCTCGGTGGCGCTGATGAAGTCTCCCTCGTACAGACTCATCGACCCCTTGTACTGCTCCTCGGCGCGCGTCCGATTCTCCCGCGCGATCTCGATCTTGCTCTCCGCCTCCGTCAGCAGGTTTGGATACTCGCCTTCCTTGTACTTAGTCAGGTCCTCCACAGCGAACTCGTAGTCCAGCTTCGCCTGTGCCACGTCCGCAAGCGCCTGGTTCTTCGCCACTTCCAGGTCTTCACGCGCCCGGATGAACGCCGCCTCCGCGTTCTGCACGTCGATCGTGTCTTCAAGCTTCTCGTCTTCCATGCTGCTGGAGTCCAGCTCCACCAGCATGTCCCCCTTCTTTACCAGCGTCCCTTCCGGTATCAGGTGGATGATCGTCGTCCGCCCCTCAACTTCCGCTCGCAGGATCTCCTGCTCCGCCGCCTTGATCGTCCCGCTTTCCGTCACGCTCACCACGATCGGTCCCTTGGCCACTTCGAAGGCCAGGCCCTGGTTGCTCCCCTGGGCCTGCTGGTTCAGAAAGTAGAACGCCCCCCCGCCCATCACCACCACCAGGACCACCAACCCGAGCACGACCGGCCAGAGGCTGCGCCGCGGGCCCCGGCCCGTCCCGCGATGCTTTCCGTTCGTCGAGCCGTTCGTGCCCCGCCGGGGCTCGGTCAACAGGCCTTCGCGTGGTGTGGATGCGATGCTCATGGCGATTCCGTGTCTCAAAGTTCAGCCGTCATTCGGCGGTTCGGTCTCAAAGGTTCAAAAACGCCCCGGTTCCCGCGAGATTGCCGCCAAATCCTAGGGAGCCGGCCCAAGCAGGTCCGCCTCCTCGAAGAGGCCCTCGGCGTCCACCTCCAGTAACCCAAGGTCCCGCTGGAGCTCGAGTTGCGTCACCCGGTAGTCCACCAGTGACGCGATAAACGCGTTCTGCGCGTTGATCAGGTCGTCCTGCGCCTCCGTTAGGTCTCGTATCTCGCCGCGACCCAGCCTGAAGAACGCTTGGGCCGCCGCCAGTTGCCGCTGGGCCACGTCTATCGATACAGCCTGAATCCTCAAGTCCTCGGCGGCAACCCGCAGGTCCCGCACGCTGTTCAAAACGTCCAGCTTCACGCGATCTTCCAGGTCCTGCACCGCCCGGATCGCCCGATCCAGGTTAATCAGGCTCACCCGGTAGCTATTTCGCTGACCCGTCGCCTCCAGGGGTAAGTCCAGGGCCAGCCCCCCGCCGTAGCTGCCGCCTCCAAGCCGCAGGCCGACATCCGGCTGCCCCCCCGACAACGCCCCTCGCCGGCCGCCCCAGCCGGCCCCTGCGCTCAAATCAAGTCCAGCCTTCAAGTTATCGGCGCCCAGCACCGTCCGCCGCTGCGCGTCCAGCACCTCGCCGTACGCGATGGCCAGGTCGAGGCGATTCCGAAGGGCGATCTCGATGCCGCGACGCGTCAAGTCGGCGTAGTGGGCCTGTTCCCTGGCGAGTTCCTCCTGCGACCGCCCCGCAATCGACCGCCGAGGGTCCGCGGGGGCGGGCATCTCCGGCTGGTCGGTCGGCTGAGTCAAGGTGGTAGTGGGCTCAGCCAGGTCTGGCGTATCGATGGGAGCCGGCTGTGTTTGGGGGCCTGCCGGCCCGCTACCCGGCCGCGTGGCGGGCTGCCGCTGCAGCGACGGAACCACGTTGGAATCCGGGCCCAGGACGGCCTCAGCCAGAGGAACCAGCCTTTCGAGCTCCGCCGGGTCGAGCAGGACCAGTGCGTCGGGAGGCAGGCCGAGACGGAACTTGAAGCTATCAAGACTCGATTCGTATCTCTGGCGGGCCAGCAGAAGGCGCTCCTGTGCTTGAAGGGCGTTCTGGGTCGCCTGGGACACCTGAATTCCGGGCAGACGACCAACTTCGTACAAGCTTGCGGCACGCAGGGCCGCTTCCAGCGAACTCTCGTAGTTCGCCTCGCTGTTCTCAACACTCTTTAAATCGCCCAACACGCCCAAGTATTCCGCCACAATCGAGACTGTAAAATCCCGCTTAAAAGTCTCGAAATCCCAAATCGCGTACACCGCCTCGCGCTCAGCCTGCTGAAGATCCTCCGTCACCACCTCCACGCCCGCACCACGCAGCAGCGGCACGGTGATGCTGGCGTCGGCGAACGTGCCCAGCGACTCGCCGCGGTTGCCGGAGAGCAGCTTCGCCAGGTCGATGCCAATCCGCGTCGTGAGCAGGGCGCCGCTCTTGAAAAGCTTGTTCACTCCGAGAGCCGGCGATACCACCACCCCCGTCGTGTCATCCCCCTCCAGCTCGCTGGAGATGTCCGCATCCAGCGTCCCGCTGAAGCGGAACTCGAACTGGTCACGCTCCAGGTCCAGGTCCAGCGCCGCAATGAACACCCCCTCTTTCTGCTGCTGGTAATCGCGACTGCTGCGCGCGGCGATCTGAAGCGCGTCCACGAGCGTGATCACCAGCGGCTCCGGCGGCATCGTGTCCGGGGCGGGCGGGCCCATCATGATCGTGCGGTCCGGCAGGTCGTTGCCCGGAACGACCCCCGATTCCGGGTTGGCCCCGATGTCCATCAGGAACACGTCCGCCGCCAGGGTCTCGGTCCTCACGCCGCGCGTACGCGCCTGGGCGGTGCCCAAAATGATCGCCTCCTCCGGCAGCGGCAGGTTCTCGCTGACGCCCGCAGGCTCCTTCGGCACCGGCGGAAGGTACGGCCGCCCGTAGCTGGCCGCCCCGCCCGCCGGCAGCTTTTGGTCGAGCATCAGCCGCCGCCGCAGCTCATCCTCCGGGCGCTCGATCGTGAACGGCTCGGTCTTTCCCAGCGCTGTCTGCTGCTTCTCGCGGATGATCTGGTAAGCCGTCTTGTCGGCGTCACGCACCGCCTTACGCGGCGCGATGCACCCCCCCGCCACAACCGCCACCGCGGCGGCGAGGAACAGGCGGCGGCCGGTACTCGAGAGCGAAGCAGACTTCAGGGCGTTTGAATCCATCGATGAACCTGCGGGAGCAATTGGGCCCGGCCTGGCGACCGGGTTGGTCGGTTACAAGGCCCGCCGATGGCGGGCCTGAGGGTACGAGGCGCACTTGCCGCGGGATCGAGCACCGACTCAAGGATCGCTGCCCGCACAGAGCTAAAGATGCCCTTCCCTTCGGGCCCGCAGAGGGCTGCTGGCCACACCTCGTGCGGCCGTATGCTATCCGAACGCTCCAGCGGTCCGGAAATTCCCGCCACGGGGCGTTTTGACACGATTTACGCCGCAGCATGGTGGCTTGACTCGCCCCGCGGCTTCGCCATTGTGTCCGCCGTGACGTCGCCTGCCAGCGTCGAGAACCTGACGGTCGCCTTTCCCGCGGTTCGCGCCCTGGACGGCGTTTCGCTGGCCTTTTCGCACGGCGAGGTTCATGGGATCGTCGGCGAAAACGGCGCCGGCAAGAGCACTTTCATGCGCGTCCTGGCAGGCCTCCAGCAGCCCACCGCAGGCCGTCTGCTCATCAACGGCCAGCCAGCCCGCCTCACCTCCGCCGCCGACGCCATGCGCCGCGGAATTGGCATGATCCACCAGGAACTCAACCTGGTCGACGAGCTGTCCGTCGCCGAAAACCTCTTTCTGGGTCGCTATCCCGGCTGGCCCCTTCTGAACCGCCGCGAGATGCGCCGCCGCGCCCGCGAGCTGCTCGAAAGCGTCGGCAGCGAGGCCGATCCGGATGAGCGGCTGGGCCGACTCTCAATTGCCCAGCAACAGATGGTGGAGATTGCCAAGGCCGTCGGGCAGGAGGCCCGCGTGCTCATCATGGACGAACCGACCGCGGTGCTGGGCGAGCGCGAGTCGCAGAAGCTCTTCGCCCTCATCGACCGCCTCAAGCGCGAGGGTAAGACCATCCTGTACGTCTCCCACCGACTGCCGGAGGTGCTGGCCCTGTGCGACCGGATCACCGTCCTCCGCGACGGCAAGCTGGTGACAACGCTCGAAGACGACGACCGTGCCGGCGCGACCGAGGCGCGCCTCGCTTCCCTGATGGTCGGCCGACCGATGGAGAAGCACTTTCCCCCGCGGCATCCGCACGACGAGCAGCTGCGCTTCGAGGTGCAATTGTTCTCCGTCCCCGGACAGGTCCAGTCCGTCAGCTTCCAGGTACGCGCCGGCGAGATCTTCGGCCTCGCCGGCCTCATCGGCGCTGGACGCACCGAGCTGGGCGAGGCGATCGTCGGCCT
>JBGTBZ010000451.1:0-2551 GCA_041749155.1 Phycisphaerae bacterium | reverse complement strand
CCCCTCACGCCAGATCCCAAGAAGTGGTACCAGCGGTAGGTCAAAGGAGGAATATCCATGACGCCCAAGACGCGTCATTTCTGGCAGGCGGCCCTGGCGAACAGCGCGCCTGGATCGCTCAGGCGCCCTCCGGCGGGCTCGGGCATCGCAGGCTCGGGCATCGCTGGCCAGGTGGAGCAGGTCTTCCGCGACCGCGTGGCGCGGAGCACGAGAGGGGAGCCGGCACTCGAACAGCGGCCATCAGAGGCCGTGCCCGTGGCGGACGCCCTCAACAGGGCAACCTTGGAACAGAGCATAGGGCTGATCGAGTTCGCGGCATCCCTGCGGCACGAAGGGTCGCGCGACGTTGATGAGCAGACCATGGTCGATACGTTCCTGCAGAGCGCTGTCTGCTTGGGGCTGCAAGACCTGCAGCGGACGGCACAGCCTGAGCTCATCATCCTCGCCAGCCTGGGCGAAACGCCGCTGACGCCGGGTCCGCGGAAAAAGTGGTGGCAGCGGTAAGTGGACGTGGATGTCGATTTTCGCACGCTGCCGTGGGCAGAGCGGCCCGACCCTGTCGCGTCTTGCCCGTACGCGGAGGGCTTCGCGGCCTACTGTGCGGTTCTGCTCACCAGCCTGGCGCGCGTCAAGCCAGCCAACCTCGAGGTCGCCATCGCCGAAGTGAAGCGGGAGCTTTTGGACCGCTATATGGACTTTCTCACCGACACGCCGCCCGGGCACGCCAACGCCGCTGGGCGCAAGAAGCATCGTTGCATCGTCGACGTCCTCAATGACACGGCACGGGAGATTCGATGGCGTGAGCGGTCGCTGCCGCCGCCGAAGCTGGCCGCGCGGCGGGAGACCACGGAGGAGCAGGCGTCGCGGCAATCGTGGGTCGAGGAGTTGACCACCAGGCTGACGACCCCATGAGTCAGCTGGCGCCCATCCTCCCTGCCTTGCCGTTCCTCCGCCATGCCTCACGGGGGATGGGTCGCAGAATCTGTGGCGCGCCGGGCGCGGGCAAGACCCGCCTCACCGCCCGCCTATTGATGATGTTCGACCTCCTCGCTGGTCTGCCGATCATCGCCATCGATCCAGTGGGCGCGCTCAGCAACGATTTCCTGGACGTCATCGATCGCCTGCCGGCATGGATCCGGGATGAACTCCAAGCGCGCATCCTCTACGTCAACATGGCGGGCATGACGGTGGGGGAGGAGCGCTACGTGCACCCCTTTCCCTTCCTCTATCGCGCCGGCGACGAGTCGCTCTACACCGTGGCCCACCGTTATCTCGACGTGCTGCTGCGCACCTGGCCGGCGCTGCGCCAATCGCCCGTGCTGGGAGAAGCGGCGGTGGTCAACATCGCCGAGAACGTGCTGATGGCCCTCTGTGCCGCCGGCGGCCAGATCACCGAAGCCGAGAATCTGCTGCGCAATCTCGCCGCCTGGACGCCGCGGCTGCTGGTGGCGCGCGAACACGTGCCAGAGGCCGCGCCAGCGATCGACTATCTCCTCCATGACTACGCCCAGCAGACGGCCGGCGAGAAGCAGAAGGAGACGCTCTCGTTCTTCCGCCGCATCTCCATGTTTCGCCTCGACCCCTCGCTGCGCGCCATCTACGGCGCCTCGGCCCCAAGCGTGACGCCGGCGCAGATCGTGGCCGAGCGGCGCTGCGTGATTCTCGATTACCGCAATGTGCGCAACACCGAGCAGCGCAAGCTGGGACTGTTATGGCTCTACCACTATTTCAACGACGCCTTCCGGGAACGCGGACCCGGAGGACGGGCGGACCCGATCGCCTTCTACATCGACGAGCTGAGCTACCTGCTGCCACCAGGCAAGAAGCGCGACGAGCTGATCGCCGACGATCTGGCGGAGCTGCTCTCGCGCACCGCCCGCAACAACGGCATCTTCGTCTCGGTTATCCATCAGGATCTGCAGCAGTTCGACGAGGACACGAATGTCCTCCTCTCGCGGCTGGGGACGCAGATCCTGGGGGCCTCCAGCGACGTGAAGGGCGCGGCTCAGGTGGCCGAGCGCTTCTTCCGCTATCAGAAGACCAAGGCGAAGGACTGGCAGAACATGTGGGCCTCGGATCCCCAAGGCCACTTTGTCATCGACAAGAAACCGGTCTACGAGACGCCGCAGGAGCAGATCATCGAGAACGCCTACCGGTTCCTCGATCTGGAGGCCTTCCAGTTCCTGGTCGGGGTGGCTAAACGGGAGGGACAGCTGCCGACATCGCTGAAGCCGATCTCCTTCGCCGACTTCGACGCCGGCGTCTTTGCCGACGTGGCGCGGGTCGATCGGATCCGGGCGCTGCTGATGGGCCAGCAGGGGAGAGGGGTCTCGCAGCTCCTGGCCGAGATCGCGGGTCGCCAGCCGCACGCAACGGACCCGTTCAGCGCGGAGGCGGCGATGCCTGCCGCGATGACGCCGCTGGCTCCGACACCGTCAGCGTTTACGCCAAGTGTGCGCCTGCCCAAGAGCCGGGGTGTGGATCGCAGCACCCCCTCGCCATAGGAGGAGGGGTGCGAGAGGGTGTGTATGAAAGCGGTAAGGATCGCTCC
>JBGTBZ010000450.1:0-8453 GCA_041749155.1 Phycisphaerae bacterium | reverse complement strand
GGCTCGTTGAGCCGCGGCTAACGGATCGGAGCCGACGCCCCGCACGTCAAGCCCCGCTATGACGCCTCCGTCGCGCGATTCAACGCCCGCCGAGGCGGAGAGGGCATGCTTCGGTTGAGCTTGAACGCCTATGGCGTTGCGTGCTGTTGTCCGCCCTCTCCGTCCGCTCTCTCCCGGAGGGAGAGGCGTTGACGCCGCCGCCCCCACCTCAAACCCCCGCCTCCTGCGTCTCCGCCGGGCGACGATGAGCGACGTCACCGGCCAGGCGAGACAGATCACGGCGAGGAGCCAGAGGGGGATGGTGAGTCTCCACCCGCCGTAGCCGGCGTTGTAGGTGATGACCTCGTAGCGCGGCCATGAAGCGGATCTCCAATGAATCGGGAAGGCCGAGGGTGGATCGGCGTACGACGCAATGAACCACGAACCAGCGCCGGTGGCCGAATCCGAGTACGACACGGCGAAATATCCGCGGGAAGTGACCACTCCGAGTGCAGAACCGGGCCGCGCCAGCGAAGCGGCGGCGATGACGAAGAAGCTTGCTGGCAGCCAGACGAGCAGCACGAGTCCGCTTCCCAGGAGCAGAAGACGGAGGCTGGCTATAACCCGCCGCAGCATGCGAGGAAGTGTAACTCAGGAATCCGCCGTGGGAGCGGTTACCGCACGAACAGCATTTCCCGGTACGTCGGCAGGGGCCAGAGGTCGTCGGCGACGACTTCTTCGAGCAGGTCCGCTGTTTCGCGGACGGCATTCATGGCGGAGAGGACCTCGTCGCGCATGAAGCGTGTGGCGGCCTCGGGCTCGTCGGGGTGGGTGTGGTCGAGGCCGGCGTCGAGGCGGGAAATCTCCTTCTGAAGCCGGGCGGTCAGGTCGTTGACCTGCTTAAGCGTCTGAGCGCCCGCGGGCTCGGCGACTCCGGCGGACTTGATGGCCGCCACGCCCGCCGCCACCTCCGCGGCGTAGCGCAGCGCCGCGGGGAGGATCATGGTCTTGGCCATGTGTGCCGCGGTCTCGCCCTCGATGGCGATTGTCTTGACGTACTGCTCGACGAGAATGCGGTGGCGGGCCCGCAGCTCGGGCTTGGTGTAGATGCCGTGCTTCGTGAGCAGGTCGATCGTCTTCTCCTTCTGGAAGACCGGCAGGGCGTCGGGCGTGCTGCGCAGGTTGGGCAAGCCACGCTTCTCGGCTTCCTGGTGCCACTCCTGGCTGTAGTTGTCGCCGTTGAAGATGATGGGCTTGGCCTCGCGGATCATCACCGGCAGCAGGTCCTGGATGGCGGAGTTGAGGTCCTTTCCGCTCCCCGTGGCCTTCTCCAGCTCCGTGGCGATGTAGTCGAGGCGCTCGGCGACCATGGCGTTGATGATGGTGTTGGGCCGGGCGATGTTCTGGCTGGAGCCGACGGCGCGGAACTCGAACTTGTTGCCCGTGAAGGCAAACGGGCTGGTGCGGTTGCGGTCGCCCGCCTCCTTGGGGAGCCTGGGCAGGACGTCCACGCCGGTCTCGAAGATGCCGCCTCGCTTGCTGGAGCGGGCGCCGCCCTGCTCGATCTGCGTCATCACGTCCTCGAGCTGGGCGCCGAGGAAGACGCTGATGATGGCCGGCGGGGCCTCGTTGGCCCCCAGGCGATGGTCGTTGTTCGCACTGGCAATGGCAGCGCGAAGCAAGTCGCCGTGGTGGTAGACGGCGGAGATGACCGCGACGCAGAAAACGAGGAACTGGGCGTTGTCGTGGGGGTTGTCGCCCGGCTCCAGCAGGTTGTCGCCGTCGGTGGTGGCCAGCGACCAGTTGTTGTGTTTGCCGGAGCCGTTGATGCGGGCAAAGGGCTTCTCGTGGAGGATGCAGGCAAGCCCATACTCATCCGCCACGCGCTTGAGCGTCTGCATCACCAGCATCTGGTGATCGGTGGCGATGTTCGTGTTCTCGTAGACCGGCGCGATCTCGTACTGGCTGGGGGCAACCTCGTTGTGACGCGTCTTGACCGGCACGCCCAGCTTGAACAGCTCCGTCTCCACCTCCGCCATGCAGGCGATGACGCGCTCGGGAATGGCGCCGAAATACTGGTCCTCCATCTCCTGCCCCTTGGGCGGGCGGGCGCCAAAGAGGGTGCGGCCGCAGTGGATCAGGTCCGGCCGGTTGAGATAAAAGAGCTTGTCGATCAGGAAGTATTCCTGCTCGGGCCCGACGGTGGTGTAGACGCGGGCGGGGGACTTGCCGAACAGCTTCAGGATCCGCTTGGCCTGCTTGTCGATGACCGCCATGGAGCGCAGCAGGGGGGTCTTCTTGTCCAGGGCCTCGCCGGTGTAGCTGAGGAAGGCGGTGGGGATGACAAGCGTGGCCCCGTTGGGCGATTCCATGAGGAAAACGGGGCTGGTCGGGTCCCAGGCGGTGTATCCGCGGGCCTCGAAGGTGGCCCGGATGCCCCCGGACGGGAAGCTGCTGGCGTCCGGCTCCCCCTTGATCAGCTCGCCCCCGCCGAAGTGGGCGATGGCCCGGCCGTCGGGCAGGGGGGACATGAAGCTGTCATGCTTCTCGGCGGTCAGGCCGGTCAGCGGCTGGAAGAGGTGGGAATAGTGCGTCGCCCCCCGCTCCATGGCCCAGTCCTTCATGGCGACGGCGATGGCATCGGCATGGTCGGGCTCAAGAGGCAGGCCGGCCTCGATGGTGCGGCGGAGGGCCTTGAAAACGGGCTTGGGGAGACGCTGGCGCTGCTCCTCGACGCTGAAGACGTTGGTTCCGAAGAGGTCCCTGACGGGGGTCTTTCGGAAGTCGAGGCGGTGGAGGTTGTGCTTTGCACCGGCGATCGCCTGGATCGCCTCCTGGCGGAGCGTGGCCATCTAAGTAGAGTCCTTTCAGCGACTTGCGCTGAATGGGAGGCCTGGCAAACAGCCGGAAAACGCCAGCCACCCACAGCTCCGGCGGCCGCGGGCGGCGCCTGAGTATCTGCAGGAAAGCCGGATGGTCAAAAAGAACTTTTTCTCCCGCGCGCTACTGCCGCTTCTGCCCCGCCTTGATCGCTTCGAGCACTTCCTTCTCGTGCCCCGCGGGCTTCACCTTTTCGAAGACGTGGGTGATCTTCCCGTCCGGGCCGACCACGAAGGTCGTCCGGGCGGCGCCCATGAAGCTCCGGCCCGCCATCGACCGCTCCTGCCAGACGCCATACGCCTCGCACACCTTGTGATCGGCGTCCGCCAGTAGGGGGAAGTTGAGCTGGTACTTCTCGGCGAAAGCCGTCACATCCTCCACCGGGTCGGGGCTGATGCCCACGACCTCGACGCCGGCCTTCCTGTACTCGTCGGCGGAGTCGCGGAAGCCGCAGGCCTCGGTGGTGCAGCCGGGGGTGTCGGCCCTGGGGTAGAAGTAGACGACGACCGCACCGCCCAGGACACCGGCGGCACACACGCGGCGACGGTCAATCGCATCGGAGAGGCCATGGCCCGCGGTGAGGCGGTGCAGGCGGTCGATGCTCTCACAGGCGCTCCGCTAACGATCCCCGCACGCGCTTATTCGCATGGTACGCTCAACCGCGCCTGGCGCACGGCGACCGGACGCGTTGTGGGCAGCAACAACCAACCCGACCTGCTCTTCGTCGGCGAGGATAGTAAGATTCACGCCATTGAGGTCGTGTCTGCGAGTCAAGACACACCTGCAGGCCGACAACAGCTGTATGATGAGCTCGAAGCAGTAATGAACGCGATTCCCGACCAGTCACTTTAGAGGAGAGATTTACGTTCTCAGGATGGACGGATGAAGGGCGATGTCACCATGGCTACGCTGGGGCTGGTGCAGAATACGCACATCGCCTACTGCGGCGTGCGGTCGCCGTTGGATTCGCGGAAGCTGCGCCGGGCGTATGAGTGGGTCGTTGAGGAATGGGAGCGGCTGGGCATTCCACCTGAGGTTCTGGTGGCGAAGGGCGCAGAAGTGGAATGGCCGCTGCACAACTACAACTTCAAGCGGTCGCGCCAAAAGTTCGAAGCCCTCGACTTTGCAGGACTTCAGTTGTTAGGCTTCGAGACGTTGATCGCCGGGAAGGACGGACAAGGGTACCAGTACGAGAAGGCGTCATTCAGCATAAGGCGGTGCTGCAACGAAACCACAGTCTGGAACCCTTTTCTTGGGCTGTGGCCGTTCCCTCTACGCATCCCGCATGAGGAGGCGGAGCGACAGGTACTCGGATTCGCCGGCCTCGTTGCCGGCTCATACGGGTTTGTCGTCCGGCGGCGCGGTAGGCCCGCAAGTACCTTTTTCTGGGCCGGCGGTGCCTTGTCAGCCGATTTTGATTCCGATACTCGAGACGATCATACGGCGAACATTGGTCGCTACCGCCATGAGGTGCAGGCGCAGGAGATCGTGCTGGGCGACCTATTCCCGATCAACCTTCTAGGGCGGCGGTTCCTCGACCTTTCCTTTAGCGACACCGGACACACGCTCGAGGAGTGGATTGAGCAGAATCCGGACGTCCGCGGCACGTTCGAGCCACTGGCGGGTGCCGAGCACGTGGCCGTCTGGCGGCCGGTCATCCAGAACATCCCGACCCTTCGCACCGAGTTGTTCAAGGCCGGCCTCCTGTTCTACTGGCGGCACTTTGACCCG
The DNA here is from genome assembly GCA_041749155.1 of Phycisphaerae bacterium. Lineage (GTDB taxonomy): Bacteria > Planctomycetota > Phycisphaerae > Tepidisphaerales > Tepidisphaeraceae > JAEZED01. The sequence continues at coordinate 3,863 of JBGTBZ010000450.1, read as the reverse complement.
AGCCAACCCGAGTACCGCGACTTCAGTAAGCCATTCAAGCCGCCCGATACAATTCCCGCCATCTTCCGCCCCGAGTTCTATGCCGGCCGCGATCCAAAGGTCACTCGGTAGGTTCCGCTCGATTGGCAGGCACGGATAGAGAAGAAACGGGGGCCGGCCGTGCCTTACGCGCGCGACGAAATTATCGCGGAAATGAACCGCCTGCCGGGAATCGTCCACGCGAGGGGGGTCAGCCGATGACTCTCTTCCAGATAATGGATGATCCGAACGCCGAGCGCTATGCCCCTGTCGCCTCCGCATCCGTGCCTTGGTCCCGGTGTGCTGCTCGGGCGGGGATGGCCCTGCGTACTGGCACTTTCGTCCGCCAGAGGGCGTCGCTCTAGCTCGGGATCCACATTGAAAGGAAAAACCCGAAGGACGCGGGTCACTGCCGCTCCCGCCCCGCCTTGATCGCCTCGAGCACTTCCTTCTCGTGCCCCGCGGGCTTCACCTTTTCGAAGACGTGGGTGATTTTCCCGTCCGGGCCGACCACGAACGTCGTGCGGGCGGCGCCCATGAAGCTGCGGCCGGCCATCGACCGCTCCTGCCACACGCCGTACGCCTCGCAAACCTTGTGATCCGCGTCGGCCAGCAGGGGGAAGTTGAGCTGGTACTTCTCGGCGAACTTCGTCACATCCTCCACCGGGTCGGGGCTGATGCCCACGACCTCGATGCCCGCCTTTTTGTACTCGTCGGCGGAGTCGCGGAAGCCGCAGGCCTCGGTGGTGCAGCCGGGGGTGTCGGCCCTGGGGTAGAAGTAGACGACGACCGTCTTTCCCTTGTAATCCGAGAGCTTGATGTTCTTCCCGGTGCTGGCGGGAAGATCGAAGGCGGGGGCCTGCGCGCCGACGGCGGGGATGTCTGCCATGGCAGAAGGGTAGGCGGCGGACTTGGCCTCACCAAAGGCGGAGTGAAGGACGGCGGTGACGCCGATTGCGACGCCGCAGCCGAGGGAAAGGAGAGTCATGAGCTGCTTGTACATTGGCGATTCCTTCGGGTTGAGTGTCGTGTCGAGGGCTTAGCGTCCTGCCAGCCCCTTGCGAATGCCGGCGCTGGCGGTGGCGGGGTCGGCTTGCCCAGCGTGCTGCTTCATGAACAGGCCGGTGGCCCGCCCGGCGTCGGCGGTGGTCAGTTCGGGGTGATCGGCCAAAAAGGCCTCGACCAGGCGGGCGGTTTCCTCGGGGGACGCCTGCTTGGGGAGGTATTCGGCGATCACCGCCAGCTCGGCGTCGAGCTTGGCAACCTCATCGGGTTTATTGAGCTTTTCGTACTCCTCGCGGCTCTTTCGCAGGCGCTTGGCGTGGGCCTCGACCATCTTCTGAGGCGTGGAAGGGGGCTTCTGGAGGTCGGCGTTCCTGGCCTCGGAGAGCATCATGCGGATGGCGTCGAGGCGGGGGCGCTGGCCGGCCTTCATGGCCTGCTTCATGTCGTTCTGGAGCCGGGAGAGGAGCTGGGCGTCGGACATGGGGTTTTTGGGTGAAACCGGCTCAAGGTCGCTTCCCATCGAGCCGACGCCTACTATATCGCAGCCGGGCCTCGGGGGAGCCGGCCTGTCCCGACAACTTGACGTGTGGCTTTGCCCATGAGTGATTCCGCTGAATCGACACTCACGGGGGTGCTCTATACCCCCAATGAACGCGCTGATGGAACGCTGCGCGATCCCGCAACGCTCCTGCGCCCCGTCCGGGGGGCGCCGGTCATCCCGCGCCGGGTGATCGAAGAGTACAAGATGCGCCCCAGCAACCTCGTCGAGGTCGCGGTACGCCAGAATGGCAAGCTTCGGGAGGTGCTCAAGATCGAGGGGATGGACCCCCGCCAGTGGTCCAAGATCCCCTCGATCTACGAAACGACGCCCCTGGATCCCCAGCCGCAGATCCGCCTGGAGCATGACCCCAGGGAGCCCACGACCCGCATCGTGGATCTGCTGGCCCCCGTCGGATTCGGCCAGCGCGGCCTGATCGTCGCCCCGCCGCGCGTGGGCAAGACGATCCTCATGCAGAACCTGGCCCGCGGCATCCACGCCAATCACCCCGAGGCGGAGCTTTATCTCCTGCTGATCGACGAGCGGCCCGAGGAAGTGACGGACATGACCCGTAACGTGCCCGGGCACGTTTACGCCTCCAGCAACGACAACGACAACAAGCAGCATCTGGAGCTGGCGGAGGTCGCCATCGAGCGCTTCAAGCGGATGGTCGAAGCGGGGAGGAACGTGGTCGTGCTCATGGATTCGCTCACCCGCCTGGGCCGGGCCTTCAACATCGCCAGCCGCAGCGGCAAGACCCTGTCCGGCGGCATGGATAGCCGGGCCATGGAGATGCCCAAGAAGATCTTCGGCGCCGCCCGCAAGATCGAGAACGGCGGGAGCCTGACCATCCTGGCCACCTGCCTGGTGGACACCAACAGCCGGATGGACGACGTGATCTTCGAGGAGTTCAAGGGGACCGGCAACATGGAGCTGACGCTGGACCGCCGCCTCTCCAACGACCGCATATTCCCCGCAATCAACATCCCCGCCACGGGCACGCGCAAGGAAGAGCTGCTCATTCCCGAGCAGTGGATCCCCGCGGTGCGGAACATTCGGCGTCACCTGGCGAACATGCACCCGGTGCAAGCGATGAAGATCCTGCTGGAAGCGGTCCGCAAGCACCCGAACAACGAGAGCTTCCTGAAGGCGATGACCCCACAGCAACCCGCCGCCTTGCGGCGGTGATGGGATCAGGCGTCGCCTGCCTTGGCGGGTGGCCCCTGCAGCACGCGCACCGGGTAGCCATCGATGATCTTGCCACGGTGCTCGGGCTTTTTCGTTTCTTCGGAGATCGCCAGCACCAGCTCGCTGGCCCACCGCCGCCGCTGCCGCGCGTGGACGAGGTAGCGGATCGTGAAGTTGGTGTAAGATTCCTCCGGCGAGACGAAGATCTGCGGGTTCTCTGCGATGTCGAACCCCAGCCGCGCCCTCTGCAGCAGCTGGCGATACTCCTCCGCCGGCTGCTCCATCCTGTCGCCGAAGACGGCCTGCGCCACGCGCCGGAACACATCGCCCGCGTAGCGCAGGTCGCTGGCGTTGTCTACGCCGATATGCACCTCATCCCAAACGTACGGGAACTCTCGCGTGTAGTTGATGATGTTTGAGCGCAGCACCTCCCAGTTCGGAAACGTGACCATAGCGCCCGTCGCCTGCGCGCCCGCCACCGCCTTCCCGGGGCCGCCGGCTTCCCAGACCGTCGTCGTCAGAACGTCGATCTGGTAGACGTCCCCGAAGACCTCCCCCACCTCGATGCGGTCCCCAACGCGGTAGTAGCCGCGAAAGCTGTTCAGAAGCCACCCCGTGAAGCTCTCGATCGGCGTCTGCAGCGCCCATGAGAGGGCCAGCCCAGCCAGGCCAACCGAACCGACCAGCGCCCGGGCGTCGCCCGCGATCACGCTCAGGCCCGCGCCGATCGCAACCAGCAGCACCACGATCCGCACCAGCGCCGCCACCGCGTCAGCACGCTCCCAGCCTCGCAGCGAACGACGCAAGAGCCAGTGGATCAGGTTTGCTGCGATCACTGCCGCCACGATCAGGCCTACCGCGATCAGGAGCCGCGGAAGCAGGGCGTAGAAGCCCCGGAGCAGGTCGGTGACGGTACGAACGCCGGTGGTGTCTTCGTCCGCCACGCCGGGCAGGGTGGTCGGATCGGCCTGGGCGGCTTCCTGTCCCGAATCCTGGGCCGCGACGTCGGGGACGCCGAAGATGAGCAGCAGGAAGCCGGTCAACGCCACCGCGAGGAGGGTCCCCTGCCGGAAGCGCCGGAGGCGGCTGCGGGCGCCCCTTTCGAGGTTCTCCC
>JBGTBZ010000449.1:0-3325 GCA_041749155.1 Phycisphaerae bacterium | reverse complement strand
GTCCGCATCGCATGCCGCGCGCGCCTCGGCGAATGCCTCCGCGGCAGCGGCCAGCCGCTCCGTGGAGTCCTGGGGCGCCCCGGAAGCCTCCTGCGGTCCGTCCGCGGGCAGGAACGCCAGTACCAGAATCAGCAAAAGCTGCGGCATTCGCGCATCCTCCACCGCGATATGTCCGCCGCCGCACGCGGGCGGACACAAAGCCACCGGCCGGAATCGAACCGGCAACCTACGGTTTACAAAACCGTTGCTCTGCCAGTTGAGCTACGGTGGCGACAGGGGCATCTTACAGGATCGCCAGCACTTCAAATTCCATGCTCCCGCGGGGCGCCTTCACCACCACCGTCTCGCCGACGCGAGCCTTCATCAGGGCATCGCCCATCGGGCTGGTGACCGAGACGTCCTGGACGTCGCTCTCGGCGTCGGGGGCGCCTGCCTCGCCGACGATGCGCACCATCATCTCCTCCCCGTCGTCCGTGTCCCGGATTCGCACCGTCATGCCCAGGTAGACCATCCCCTCCGGCACGTCGTCGGCGTCAGCCACCACCACGCTTCGCAGCTTCTTCTCCAGGTCCACAAGCTCACGCTCGATCTTGCGGTTCTCCTCCTTGGCGAAGTGATACTCCGCGTTTTCCGACAGGTCTCCCAGTCCCGCCGCCGCCGTGATGCGGTCCTGCACCGCAACCTTCTGGCGGCGCAGCTCTTCGAGGCGTTCGTCGAGTTTCTGTTTCTCTTGGGCGCTGAGGTATTGCATGGAATCGTCTCCCGGAACTCTTTGTGCCGTCCAGGAAAGCGCTATCACAGGGGATGTTTGACAAGAACAAACCACCGCACGGGCCTGTGCGGTGGTTACGCGTTCGGAAACCAATTCATATACCACCCGCGGCCCCCGGGCAACCGTCAAACGGCCGCCCGTGTTTCTGCGGACCTGCCGCGCGAGCCTGGCTTTGACCCGCCCGCCCGTGCCCCTACGATCTGCCCCCCCTTCCAACGGAGCACCGCGTGGCCTTTCAATGCGACATCGTCACTCCCGACCGTGAGGTCTTCCAGGAGACCGTCAGCAGCGTCGTCCTCCCCGCCCACGACGGCTACCTGGGCATCCTCACCAACCGCGCCCCGCTCCTCGTACGCCTCGGCGCCGGCACACTCACCGCCACTCTCGGCCGCGGCGGGGCGGCCGCTTTCGACATCCGCGGCGGCGTCGCCCAGATGAAGGACAACCGTCTCACCGTCCTGACCGAGACCGCCACCGAAGCCGCCGCCGGCTAATACCGGAAGACGATCCCGCCGCCGCCCCACAGCTGCGTCGTCGCCCCCAGTTCGTTGTCGATCCCGTCCGTGTAGTTCAGGTACCCCGCAAGGCTCCACTGCCCGTAGCGGCGGGAGATGTTCAGCAGCGTGTTGAGCCGGTACTCCGCCGTCAGGCTGATCTGGTAGTGCGAAAACCCATTGCCGTCGTTCAGCGGCGAGGCGCTGTAGAGCGCAAAGTCGTTTACGTACGCCACCAGGCCCTCCACCGTCACCTGGATGTTGGTGTCCGTGATGTCGAAGCGCCGCCGCAGCCCACCCTCGACATACAGCCCCTCGAACTGGTCAAAATCATAAACCACGGTGAAGAACGGCCCCAGGATCGGCCTTTCCTCGTTGAAGAACGCCGCCCCGTCGTTGATCTCCAGCTCAAGGAACACCTCCGCCGTGTCCAGGTCGCCACGGTCCGGGTAGGTGTATGTCTGCGTGCCCAGGGCCAGCTTGAACGTCTCGGACTCCCACATCAGCCCCACCGCCGGCCGGATCACCTGGAAGTTGCTGATGTCATCCCCTTCCGCTGTGTTCGTCAACACGCGGAAAAACGGGTCCGGCAGCCGGCCCAGGTCCAGCCGAAGCTCCGAGCCGAGCTGGACGTTGACCGCGTCTTCGTGCGTCTGCGGCTCGACCACCTCCAGCCCCCGGTAGATGTAGTCCGTCATGTAGCGGCCGAAAATCGACAGCGACAGCGCACCGTCGTTGTACCCGCCCATGTGGTCCGTGACGTCCGGCGGCCGGTAGACCGATTCCTGCTGCGGGATCGGCTGGAGCATGAGCCGCGGCGCATCCGCCAGGCGCCATCGCCCGGCAGACCCATCATCCGCCGGGGCGCCGGCGCCCAGGCTGCACAGCAGCATCACCGCCAGTTGCTCGTACATCGGAAGGAAAGTACCGGCGCCGGCGAATCGGGGCAACTTCCGCATCCTCCGCCCCCGCCCACTTCCCGCAGCCGCACAATCAATCCGGCCGCGGCAAGCCGCCGCGGCCGGTTGAGCTTCCCGTTCGCCTGGCCAATGCTCATTCGCCTGGCTCCGGAATCTCCGGCGGGCTTCCGCCGGGCGCTCCGGGCAGCGGGTTGTACACGCTGTTCACCCCGCGCCACGTGTTGCTGAAGATCGGCGTCGGGTAGAGCACCGGACGCATCCGGATCGGGCCGCCGTCCGACGGCGACACCGGGAACCCGCCGATCACGATCCCGCCGAAGTGCCTGCCGAAGCCGTAACCCCCGTAGGGGTAGCCGTAACCCTGGGCATGGCGGTCGTAGCGGCCCATCGCGTACGGGCTCCTGGCCAGGGCGTCGTAATAAGCAAACTCCGCCGCGATGTCCGCGGTGCGAACCGTGGAGTCGTAGAACTCCCGGGCGGAAATGTACGCCACGCGAAGCTGATCGATCTCGCCACGCAGGGCCAGAAGGTCCTCATCCCCCCGGACGCGTCGGGAAAGCTCCGCGTCCAGCTCGCGCTGGCGGGTGTTCACTTCACGCAGCCGCTGCATGGCCGAGTCCATGTTGGCGTCGTTCTGGACCAGCCCGGCCTCCATCTCCCGCCGCTGGCGACCGTAGATCATCGCCAGCTCGGACATGCCCCGGATCTCCTCCAGGTCGCGGTCCGGAGCGGCGTGGGCGGCTTTGATCTGACGCGCCAGGTCTTGCTCCAGGTCCAGCAGCGCCTGGTACTGCGGGTCATCCAGCAAAGGCGCAATCGCCTGCTCCCGGCTCGACTGAAGCGAACGCTCTATCTCCTCCCGCTCCTGCGCGAGCTGGCGGTACTCTTCCGACTCCCGCAGCGACCGGCGCAGATCGTCAACCCGGTCATCAAGCGAGCGGCGCGCCATGTCGTAACTCAGTTTCAACGCGACGTATCGCTCGCGGGCCGGCGCAACGCGGGCCGCCAGGTCCACCGGGAACCTCTCGGCGAAGCTCGCCTCTTCCTCGTAGCGCCCGCGATCCCTCGAACGGTCGTAGCCGCGATCGCCCTCCCAGAACGGCGAGCGCACGCCGCCTTCCTCGGGCGGACGCGTGGTC
>JBGTBZ010000448.1:0-2713 GCA_041749155.1 Phycisphaerae bacterium | reverse complement strand
GCGGGGCGACGACGGCGTGGGGGCGGGTTCAGCCGTTCATCGCGACGCTGGCGATGATGGTCTTCGCCCGCGGGCTCGCGAAATGGATGACCGGCGGGGCGAAGGTGATGCCCTATTACATGCGGGATGGCCAGTTCGTTGACGCCACGCCGCCGATCTACCGGCTGATCGACTCGCGCATCCTGGGGGGCAATGTGTCGGTCGTGACGATCATCTTCGCGGTGGTGGCGCTGGTGAGCTGGGTGCTGCTGTCGCGTCATCGGTGGGGCCGGCAGCTCTACGCGGTGGGCGGCAACGAGAAGGCGGCGGCGCTCTCCGGTGTGCCGGTGAACCGGGTGAAGCTGTGGGCATACGTGGCCAGCGGGGTTTTCGCCGCTATCGCGGGGATCTGCCAGGCGGCGCAGGAGAAGCAGGGGGATCCGAACGTGGGGATGGGGTACGAGCTGACCGCGATCGCGATCGTGGTGATCGGGGGCACGAGCCTGATGGGGGGCCGCGGGGGCATCGGCCTGACGATCCTGGGGGCGCTGACGATCGGCTACCTGGAGAAGATCCTGAGCCTGAACGCCGTGAGCGAGGCGGGCCGGCTCATGCTGACGGGCCTGATCGTCGTGGTGGCGGTGCTGGCGCAGCGGCGACGCACGTAGCAGTCGTCCGCGGCGGCACGACGAGCCAATCGCGGCCCATGCCGCACGTGCGGGTCGCTGCTGAGGAGGGGACGGCAAACGAGTTGAGTTGGCGGGGGCGGCGCGGCAAGATAGGTCCATGCTCAAGCGACTTTTCCTGTGCTGCCTGACGTTTTCGCTGCTGGCGTTGGGCTGTGACGGCGACGACTCCGCCGGCGGCGGGGGCGGGGATGGCAAGGTTTTCACCATCGGCATGAGCCAGGCGAACCTGGCGGAGCCGTACCGGGCACAGATGAACGCGGACATAGCGGAGGCGGCCAAGGCGCATCCGAACATCCGCATCATCTTCAAGGATGCCCAGAAGGACTCGCTGAAGCAGCGGACGCACATCGAGGAGTTCGTCAGCCAGGGGGTGGACCTGATCATGATCAGCCCCAACGAGCCTGCGCCCCTGAAGGAGCCGGTGGAGGCCGCCATGGACGCGGGCATCCCGGTCATCGTCATCGACCGCCGCCTGCCGGAGGGGACGAACTACACCAGCTTCATCGGCGCCGACAACTACAAAATCGGCCTGGCGGCGGGGAAGTGGATCAAAGAGCAGCTCGGCGGGTCGGGCAACGTGGTGGAGCTGAAGGGGATGATGAGCACGGACCCCGCCATCCAGCGGAATCGCGGTTTCCGCGAGGCGATCGCGGGGACGGGAATCAACGTGATCTTCGACGTGGACATGCGCTGGGACCAGTCGCAGGCGAAGTCGGAGATGGAGTCGGCCCTGTCGCGCTTCAGCGATATCGACCTGGTGTATGCCCACAACGATCCGGGCGCCTATGGGGCTTACCTGGCTGCCAACGACGCGGGGCGGGCGGGGGAAATGAAGTTCGTCGGCATCGACGCCCTGCCCAGCGAAGGCGTGGCGTACGTCCGGCAGGGCGTACTGGATGCGAGTTTCGAGTACCCCACCGGCGGAGCGCTGGCGGTGGAGCTGGCGATGAGGATTCTCGCCGGCGAGGACGTTGAGAAGGAGATCGTGCTGGACTCGGTGTTCTTTACGCAGCAGAACGTCGAGCAGGAGGGCGAGCCGCTGACGGCCATCGGCGCGGCGGCGGTCGGTACGCCCTGAGCAGCCACGAATGTCACGAATCGGCACGAATATGGTGGTATTCGGGGTCGTTCGTGCCATCTGGGCGCGTTCTGATTTCCACGACCCATGCCGGACACGTCCGCACATCCGCCGCCGGCTGCAGGGCAGGTAAGCATCCGCACCGACCTCCGCCCGGGCGATGTCGGCGGAATCGTGCGGATGCACGGCCTCTGCTACGCCCGGGAGTACGGTTTTGACGTGACGCACGAGGCGTACGTGGCGGGGCCGCTGGGGCAGTTTGTGTTGGTTCCCAGCGCGCGGAGCCGCATCTGGATCGCCGAGCGGGAGGTGGCGGACGGGCCGCGGATGGTCGGCTGCATCGCGATCGTGGAGATTTCCCCGGCGGAGGCCCAATTGCGCTGGTTCATTGTGGAGCCCGAGGCCCGCGGGCGAGGCCTGGGGCGGCAATTGCTGGGGGAGGCAGTCAGTTTCTGCCGCGATGCGAGTTACAAGTCGGTCTTCCTTCTGACGGTCGACAAGCTGACCGCCGCGGCGCGGCTTTATGAGGGGATCGGGTTCCGCCTGACGCACCAGGAACAGGGCCGCTGGTGGGGCGTGGAGATGACGGAGCAGCGGTATGATCTGCGGCTCTGAATCGGGGCGACTCGTCTTTCACCTTTGTGAACGAACCGGGCACCGCCCTGTTCCTGCAACTGCTGCCGCGCCGGCTGGATTTTGACAGCCGCGCGATCCTCGACCGGGTCCGCCCCGGCCGCTACGCCAACACGCGCGCGCTCCGAAAAGCACGCCGGCTGGCGCAGCAGCAGCTCCATCAGGATCAGGGCGGTCGCGCCCAAAAGCCCTCCCGGGACACACCGCTGTCCCCCCGGGAGCAGTCCCATGCACCGTCCGACCCAGGAGACCACCGCTAGCCACCATTCTACCGAGAACCAGCCCCTGCAACCGGCTCGTCCGCCGCGCCGCCTGCGCCGCGCGCCGGCGGCCG
>JBGTBZ010000447.1:0-5700 GCA_041749155.1 Phycisphaerae bacterium | reverse complement strand
GGTGCGCGATCTTGAACATTTTCGCGCACCACGGGGGCGGCCCCGGAGCGCAACCGGGGCTTCAGAACTGAAATCGAGGGTTTCCGCGAGTGTGCCACGTGGCACACTCTCTCCTCTGCGGTGCGCGTTTTTGCACGCTGGGCGGCGAAGTGTGCCACATGGCACACTTCAATCGCGGTGCGCGATCTTGAACATTTTCGCGCACCGGGATGGGTCGGCAGCGACCGAAACGGCGATTCCGGGCTGGAATCGAAGATTTGCGCGAGTGTGCCACGTGGCACACTTTCCGATTCGCGGTGCGCGATTCTTCACGCTCGGCGCGAAGTGTGCCACGTGGCACAATTTGGATGGCCCGGCTCAGAGGATGAAGCGGCTCAGATCCTCATCCTTCACGACGTCCCCCAGCTTCTCGCGCACGTAGGCCGCGTCGACGCGCAGCTTCTGACCCTTCATGTCGGGCGCATCGAAGCTCGCCTGTTCGAAAACACGCTCCAGGATCGTGTAAAGCCGCCGCGCCCCGATGTTCTGCTGGCGGCGATTGACGTCGAAGGCGGTCTGGGCGATGAGTTCGATGGAATCGTCGGTGAACTGGACGGTGAGGCCCTCGGTGGAGAGAAGCTGCTTCTGCTGCTCGGTAAGCGCGTTCTTCGGCTCGCGGAGGATGCGAACGAAGTCGTCCTTGGTCAGGTCCTTCAGCTCGACGCGGATCGGGAAGCGGCCCTGCAACTCCGGCATCAGGTCGCTGGGCTTGCTCGAATGGAATGCGCCTGCGGCGATGAAGAGGATGTGGTCGGTCTTCACCGGTCCGTGCTTGGTGATGACGGTGCTGCCCTCGACGATCGGGAGCAGGTCGCGCTGCACGCCCTGGCGCGAGACGTCCGGTCCGCCCTGCCCCCCGGGGCCCTCGCGGCCGCTGCCGGCGATCTTGTCGATCTCGTCGAGGAAAATGATGCCGCTCTGCTCTACGCGTTGCGTGGCCTCCTGGGCGATCTTGTCGCGATCGATGAGCTTCTCCGCCTCCTGCGCGAGAAGAATGCGACGGGCGTCGACGACCTTCAGCTTCTTGGTCTCACGCTTGCTCGGGAGCATGCGCTCGATCATGCCCTGCATCTCCGGGTCCAGCTCCATCCCGGGGGCTCCGCCGCCCAGCATGCCCACCACCTGCGCCTTGCGCTCGATGTTGATCTCGATTTCGCGGTCCTCCAGCTCGCCGGCCTTGAGCTGATCGCGAAAGCGTTCTCGCGTGCGCCCGCGGCGCTCGCGGGCCTCTTCATCCTCGCCGAGCGTGCTGTGGGCGGGGAGCAGTGCATCGAGAATGCGCTGCTCGACGGCCTTCTCAGCCGGCTCTTTGACCGACTCGGTCATTTCCTCGCGCACCAGGTCCATCGCGCCTTCGACAAGATCGCGCACCATGCTCTCGACGTCGCGGCCGAAGTAGCCGACTTCCGTGAACTTCGTGGCCTCGACCTTGATGAACGGCGCCCCCACGAGCGAGGCGAGGCGGCGGGCGATCTCGGTCTTCCCGACGCCGGTGGGGCCACTCATGATGATGTTCTTGGGGGCGATCTCCCGCGCCGCCTCCTCCGGGAGCTGCTGGCGCCGCCCGCGGTTGCGGATGGCGACGGCGACGGCGCGCTTGGCGTCATCCTGGCCGACGATGTAGCGATCCAGCTCGGCGACGATCTGGCGAGGCGTCAGATGGGTCATGAGGCCGATCGTAGCCCCGTAAGAGGCCTGCCTGTTCGGTTATGGCCTCAGAGCTTCCTGACGTAGTCCACCGCGCGAAAGTCCGCGGCGGCAAGTGCCGTGACAACGCCGCTCAGCTTCCCTTTGCGCTGAGCAAGAAAGGTGATGTACTCATCGTGATCGGCGTAGATGACGAATGGCCTGGGTGTTGGTACAAACAGGAAATCGATCCACTCGCTCAGCGCGGCCCTAAGCAGCTCGCGCACTTCCATGGCTCCCTGCGCTTCGACGATCCGGTCAACGCCGGACCACTGCTGTGGAAGTGAATGCCTGGCAAAGAGCCCGGGCAGTTCGCACCTGGGCTCGAATACGACCTGGTCGATAATGACCTGAGCGGCCTCCGTTTGCGGAAGCTTTGATATGATCACGTCAGTGAAGCGATCAAGATCTTTCAGCGGTGTCTGAAAGGTCTGCTGAAAATCGAGTGCCATCCGGCGATACCGCTTGAGCGTTCCCGGCGACTCAAAGCTTCGCATGCGGTGGATCGTAGCCGTCAGGCTTGACCACACTGCGGTAAGCCCCGCATCATCTGGTACCCGGTTTCGCGCGGTTCAACATGAGCGGCTCCATGACCGAATACCTCAAGTCCATCCTCACCGCCCAGTTCGAGGCCGCCCTGTGCATGCTGCACCAGTGCATCCGCGCCTGCCCCGAGGAGCACTGGGAGGGCAAGATCGCGAGCGGCACCTTCCGCTGGGCGGCGTATCACACCCTCTTCTGGCTCGATCTCTATCTCTCGCCGGGCGACGAGACGGCCTTCGAGCTGCGCGAGCTTCACCAGCGCGGTGGAGATGAGCGCGAGCCCCGCGCCTGCCCCGGCCTCAGCAAGCAGGAGACGCTCGCGTACGCCGAAATCTGCCGCCAGAAGCTTCTGGACATCATGGCCGCCGAAACCGCCGAATCGCTCCAGGCGCCCTGCGCCATCTCCTGGCGAAAGTTCTCGCGCGGCGAGCTGCATCTCTACAACCTGAGGCACGTGCAGCATCACGCCGGGCAGATGAGCGCCTTCCTGCGGCGCGTCGATCCGGCCCTGGCCGATCACAAGGCGCTGCCGTGGATCGGCTCCGGGTGGCGGTGAACCGGCGACGTCAGACGCTTTCCACGCGTATGTTCTGGTTCGTGTAGATGCACGTCTCCCCCGCGATCTTCAGCGCCGCCTCCACTATCTCCCCGGCGCCAAGCTCGCTGTGACGCAGCAGCGCCTTGGCCGCGCTCGCGGCGAAGGACCCGCCGGAACCGATGCCGGCAACGCCGTCCGTCGGCTCGATGATGTCGCCGGCGCCGCTGGTGATCAGCACCACCTCGCGATCGGCAATCACCATCATCGCCTCCAGCCGCCGCAGCACGCGGTCGATCCGCCAGTCCTTGGCCAGCTCGATCACCGCCCGCCGCGTATGGTCGGGATGCTCGTTCAGCTTCTTCTCGAAACGCTCCAGCAGGGCAAAGGCGTCGGCGGCGCTGCCGGCGAAGCCCACCAGCACCTTCCCCTCGTTCATGCGGCGGATCTTGCTGGCATCGGCCTTGGCAACGACGTTTCCCAGCGTCACCTGCCCATCCCCGCCCAGCGCCGTCTGGTCGTCGCGGCGAACGGCGAGGATGGTGGTGCTGCGGGCGGGGCGTTGGCGGCTCATGCGGTAGTGTAGGTTCCGCCGCTACCATCCTGCGCCGCATGAGCAACGAGCCGACAGCACCAGGGCTGGCCCTCGCCGCGCGCCTGCGGCAGCACGTCGAGATGCTGGCGGGCAGCCCGCGCAATCTCGCCTACCCATCGGCATACGCGGCGGCGCGCGAATACATCCGCAGGGAGTTGAGCGGCTGCGGGCTTGATGTGGTTGACCTGCCGTACCGATGCGGCCGGCATGAAGTCGTCAACCTGGAGGCGCGCCTCCCGGGCCGGCGCCAGCGGCTTTCGCCCATCGTGGTCGGGGCCCACTATGACACCTGCGGCGACACACCTGGCGCCGACGACAACGCCTCCGCCGTCGCGGGGCTCATCGAGATCGCCCGGGAACTCTCCACCGCCGGCATCAGGCCGTACCGGCCGGTCCGCTTCGTCGCCTTCGCCAACGAAGAGCCGCCGCACTTCATGACCGAGACGATGGGCAGCCTCGTCTACGCCCGCGCCTGCCGCTCCCGCGGCGAGCAGCTCCTGGGCATGCTCTGCCTTGAGATGATCGGCTACTTCCTGATCAGCAAGGGCAGCCAGCCCTACCCCCCGCAACTTCCCGCGGTGATGCGCAAGGCCCTGCCGGATCGCGGCGATTTTCTCGTGCTTGTCAGCGACACCGGCTCCTCGCGCCTCACCTACCGGCTCCGTCGCAAAATGGGCATGGGGGCGCGGCAACTGAAGTCTCTGCCGAGGGTGCCTGTCTACGCCTTCGCCCTGCCCGAATCCTTCACCGGCGGCGTGCACATGCTCAGCGACCATTGGAGCTTCCGTCAGGCCGGCTATGCCGCGACCATGGCCACCGACACAGCCATGGTCCGAAACCCGCACTATCACATGCCCAGCGACGAGCCTGGCACGCTCGATTACCCGCGCCTGGCCCAGGCCGTCGTGCGCCTGGTGCGTGCGGTGCGGCGAGTTTGACGCTGAGCGCGGCGACGAATCAGGGGGGCGCCGCAAGATACGCTTCCACATCGGCGCTGCCTGCCCGAGCCAGCACCGTCCGCACGTACAGATCGCGCTCGCCCTTGAGCACTTCCAGGTCCCACACGCAGATCGATTCATCTCCGCGACCAGGCCGCCATGCAGACTTCGGCTCGCGCTCGCGCACAAATACGCGGATCGGCAGCTCGTTTTCCCGAGCCCACCAGCACACGACAACGTAATCCATCTCCCGACCCTGATGCAGAACCACAAATCCAACGCCCAGGCGACCTTCCGCCGATGGCGGCTGGGGGAGGGCCTCGGCGGCCATTCCGAGCCCCTGGTCGAACTGGGCCTGGTCCAGCAACTCGCCCGGCAGCGTGATTTCGTGGAGCCGCAGTCGCCATCCGGCGAGGGTGCGAACGCCCCGGCATTGCGTGGGCCGAGGCTCGAACCGGTGGCGGATGGCAGTCTGGGACATCTACATGACCTGTGCATGCCTCGGAGGCGGGATACCGCGGGTCGGAGGCCAGATTAGCTTGCAAGCCGGCCCGCGAGCGATTATAAACAACTTGGTCGTTGTGCCCGTCTGGGAGGGTTTGAGGAATCTGGAGCAAGGAATCGATATGATGCGAGATCCGCGCCTGGGCGGGCTGCGCCGCCGCCGTTTTTCCACGTCACTCGCCGCCACGGCGTTCTTCTGCGCCGCCGCTGCAGGGGCCGCGGGGGCTGACGACCGCGCAGACGGCGACCTTCAGTCCAACCTCAAGGAGCCGGCAAAGGCTTTCGAGGCCGCCAATCCCACCCCGGTGCCCACCAGCACCGATCTGCTGGTCTTCCTCCAGCCCGGGGTTGACGCCAACGCCTTCGCCACCGCCAACAACCTCCGGCTGGTCAACGGCCTGCGCAGCGACCCCAACGCCTTCGTATTCCGGGCCGGTTCGACGCAGCAGGCCGCGGCCTTCAGCAGCCAGCAGGTGCCGGGCGTCCGCTGGATGGGGCTGGACCTGCCGTCGCAGAACCGGCCGATGTTCTACCCCAACGACCCGTACTTTCCGAAGGATGGCGGCGGGGCGGGGCAGCCGGGGCAGTGGCATCTTGAAAACCAGCATACGCCCGGGCGTGATGTGGGCGTGGTGGGCGCGTGGGCCATGAACTTCACCGGCTCGGGCGTGATCATCGGCATCGTCGACGACGGCCTTGAGACGGCCCATCCGGACCTCGCTGCCAACTACGTCGCCGCCGACAGTTGGAACTTCGGTAGCGGCAACTCCAACCCGAACCCGGTCAACAGCGGCGACAACCACGGCACGGCGGTCTCCGGCGTGGCGGGCGCGCGCGGGGGCAACGGGATCGGGGTGACC
>JBGTBZ010000446.1:0-3538 GCA_041749155.1 Phycisphaerae bacterium | reverse complement strand
GCGCCGCTGGAGGAGAACGTCCGGGGGGTTATGCAGCGATGGATCGCGTTGTGATCAGATCCAGCAGCTACAATCCCACAATGGAACATCCGATCGAAACGGTGACGATCATCGGCTCAGGCCCGGCGGCGTGGACGGCGGCGATTTATGCGGCCCGAGCGAATATGCATCCGCTGGTAATCGAGGGGGCGATCACGGAAGAGAATCGGGTTGCCGGCACGCTCCCGCTTGGACAGCTCAATTGGACGACGGAAGTAGAGAATTTTCCCGGGTTTCCCGAGGGGATTCAGGGGCCGGACCTCATGCTCAAGCTGCGTGAACAGGCGGTGCGCTACGGATCACGGCTGAAGACCCAGGACGTCACCGACATCGATCTATCGAGCCGGCCCTTTCGCATGACGAGCAACGAGGGCACCTCCGTCCTCTCGCGAACCGTGATCGTGGCCACCGGCGCAAGCGCCAAGTACCTCGGACTAGCCAGTGAGCGCGACTTCATGAATCGCGGCGTCTCGGCCTGCGCCGTCTGCGACGGCGCCCTGCCCCGCTTCCGCAATCAGCCCCTGGCCGTCGTAGGCGGCGGCGACTCTGCCGCGGAGGAGTCGACGTACCTCACGAAGTTCGCCAGCGAGGTAAACGTGCTGGTGCGGCGGGACGTGCTGCGGGCCAGCCAGGTTATGCAGAAGCGCATGAAGGAGAATCCAAAGATTCGCATGCACTGGAACACCGAGCTGTTGGACGTGCTGGGCGACGAGGAAAAGGGCGTGACAGGCATGCGCATTGTCAACAACCGCACCGGCGAGACCCAAACCATGGATGCTACCGGGCTGTTTCTGGCCATTGGCCACCGCCCCAACACCGCGTTTCTGCGCGGGCAACTTGAGACCGACGAGCAGGGGTTCATCCGCCTGACGCGCCCTCAGCAGACCTACACCAGCGTTCCCGGGGTCTTTGCCGCGGGCGACGTGGCTGACCCGATGTACAAGCAGGCGGTCACCGCGGCCGGCATGGGGTGCAAGGCGGCGTTGGATGCCGAGCGTTGGCTCGTGGAGCAGGGAGAGTAATAGCGCATGGTTCCAGCGGGCCCGGCAACCACCGCGACCGTCGCCGCAACAACTGAGCCAAGCCGCCCCGGAAGCCGGATCGTCCGCACCACCACGATCGCCGCGACGAGAAAGAGCCCCATCACCGCCAAAAGCACCGCAGCGATCGGCTTCTACCTTGCGATACAAGCGTGATTCAGGGCAAGGCGCAGTATCCTGCCGCCGTGCCGCCGCGCCGCTACACGCTCCCGCGCTCCTACCGCCTGGGTGGCCGCCGCGCGTTTGGCAGCGTCTTCGACGCAGGGGTGAGAGCGGCCAAGGGGCCTTTGACGGTCTTCATCGCCCGGAACACGCTGAAGCACCCGCGAATCGGCATGAGCGTTGGCCGGCGGGTCGGTGGGGCGGCGCAGCGAAACCGGATCAAGCGCCTGCTGCGGGAGGCGTTCCGCCACCTGAGGCACGACTTTCCGGAGGCATATGACTTAGTTATCGTCGTCCGCCCGCACGAGCCCCTGCCGCTGGCGGAGTACCAACGGCTGCTTTCCGCCCTGCTCGTGCGGGCTCACCAGGCATGGGCTGCAGGCGTGTCAAAAGCGACGCGAAAGCAGTGAAAAGAACGTGGGGTAATATGCCCTCACGGCTCAACAACGGGGCCGGTCACATGTCGTCGACCCTCCGCTCAAGTGCATCGGCAGGGTTGCGGAACAGGTGCTCGTGGGTCTCGAAACGCTGGTCCAGACGCTTCTGAAGCGCCTCATGGGTGCCGTCGAACGCGTGCAGGTGCCGCGCCGCCTCGACGAAAAGCTCCACCATGCTCCGCCAGTCGATCAGGTTGATGAACTCCGGCCCCGTCCGTCCCCTGGGGCGATCCATGTTGTGATAGTTGCCCAGCGGCACGCAGACGGCGGCGGCGATGTAGCCGAAGGCGTCGAAGACGGTGCCCTCGCAGGCCCCGCCGGGCATGAGGGCGCGCTGCCAGGCAAAGCCTTCCCCTGCCTTGGCCCGGGCTTCGGCGCGCTCCACGAGGTAGTAGGTCAGGGCGCTGTTGAAGATGCTGATGCGGTCGCCGACGCGGATGATGACGCCGCCGCCCTGCGGGGCATAGGGCTGGACGCTGCTGGTTTCGATGCTGATCACGCGATCGGTCTTCTTCAGCAGCTTGCCCTCCTTTGCCGCGGCGATCGCGCCGACAAAGCCGACCTCTTCTGCCCGCGTCAGCAGGACCGCAACAGTTGCCTTCGGCGGCTTGCGGCGGAGCTGGTCCAGCGCTTCCAGAGCGGAGGCGACGCCGGCAAGATCGTCGCAGGCAGCGCTGTGAAAGACGCCGTTGCGTTCTCGGGGCGGGCCCTCGTCGAACATGCCAATGGTGCCCGAGACGATTGGTCGCCTGGGCCGGAACGTGGCGGCCTTAAGACGGTCATCGCCGATGGTCGTGCTGCGGACGGCAGGATCGCGGGTGATGATGACGTCGCGCACCGGCACGACGAGTTCGCCATCGGCAGTGTAAAAGCGCACCCGCGCCCTGCGGCAGTTCGCGGCCGTGACGCCGCCCCGGAACTCGCAGGTAAGTGTGCCATCGTCCGCGGTTTCGCGGGCGACGAAGGCGGGATGATCGGTGTGAGCCACGAGCACAAGCCGCGGTGCCTTGGGATCGGTCCCGCGCAGCTCGATGAGACGGTTGCCGAAGCGGTCCCTGCGGAGGCTCAAGTTGCGGCGGCGGGCGGTCCATCGCTCCACGTGTGCATAGACCGCATCTTCGAGGAAGGCGGCGGTCGGCAAGGCACACAGCTCGTGCAGAAGCTTTGTGTAAACCGGCATGGCCGCAGCGTAGCACGGCCGGGCTTGGCGTGGAGTCAACCCGGGTTATCCGCGACCCCACTGGATGGGTTGGGGATCGAAGCCGCGGAGGCGGCGGTTCGCCGCGGTTGCGCCTCGCGAGACCTCCATCAGACGACGGCGGTAGGCGTCATATTCGGCGTTGTTGCCGGTGCGCTCGAACCCTTCGATGCCGACGACGGAGAGCCGCTTGTCCCAGCCGGGAACGCCGCGCTCGATGGTTGCGCCCAGTCCGGCGGCGAGCCATGCGTCGCACGCGGCCTGGGCCAGGGCCTCCTCGCGGCTGTGGTAGCTCTGGCTGAGCACGTAGTTGAGGCCGTTGATGCGCTTGAAGTCCGCCGGCACTGTGGCGCGGCCTGTCTGCGCCGGAGGCTGTACCCGCGTCTGCTGCTCGGGGAGCTGTCTTGCGACTCCAGGAGGGCCGCTGCGATCGCCAACATCCAGCACCTCGGGCATGGGAGCGCTTCCGCTGACCTCTGTAGCGGGCGCGGCGGCGACCTGCTGATAGATCACGAGTGCCGCGCCGCCGAGGGCGATCGCACCGGCAATGGCCGTGGCAAAGCCGAGGGCGCTGACGCCCGATGGCTGACGGTGCGTGGATCGGTGCCTGGTTGCGTCGCCGCCAGCGAGGGCGGGGGCGACGACCAGCGTCTTGCGCTGTA
>JBGTBZ010000445.1:0-5381 GCA_041749155.1 Phycisphaerae bacterium | reverse complement strand
CGGCCGCCGGGCAGCGAGCCGTGACGCACGTGGAGCCGCTGAAAGCGATCGGGGCATACGCGCTGGTCCGCTGCAGGCTGGAGACGGGGCGAACGCACCAGATCCGCATCCACCTGTCGGAAGCGGGGCACATGCTGTGCGGCGAGCGCGAATATACGCGGCGATCGGGGGGCGGCCGGGTTCGCGACGACAGCGGCGCCCCGCGACAGGCGCTGCACGCCGAGCGGCTGACGTTTACGCACCCGATCACGGGCCGGGAAATGCGGTTGTCCTCCAAGCTTTCGCCGGACCTTGCCGACTGGCTAGCGAGGCTTGAGCGGCCGCGGCCAGGATGATCCATCCTCTGGCGAGGCTTTCGCGGCCCGGATATGCTGCCGCCGCCATGAGCAGCCGCAACAGCCCCGTCACCCTCCGCCCTGCCACGCCGGCCGACTTGTCGGCGACAGCGCGCATCTGCTACGAGGCTTTCAGCGATATCAGCGGTCGGCACAACTTTCCGCCGGATTTTCCGTCGGTGGACGTGGCGGAGGGGCTGATGGGGATGGTGCTGAATGCCCCGTTCGTCTGGGGGATCGTTGCGGAGCACGAGGGGCGCTTGGTTGGGAGCAACTTCCTCTGGGAATGGGAGCCGATCGCGGGGGTAGGACCAGTGACGGTGGACCCGTCGGCGCAGCGCCTATCGGTAGGCAGGCTAATGATGGAGGCGCTCATGGAGCGTGTGCGCGAGCGGCGGTTCCCCGGCGTCCGGTTGGTCCAGGCGGCATTCAATACGCGCTCGATGTCCCTCTACACCAAGCTTGGCTATGACGTGCGCGAGCCGCTGATTTGCATGAACGGGCAGCCCATTGACAAGCCCGTCGCCGGCATCGACGTGCAGCCCGCCGCCGAGGCAGACCTGGACGCGTGCGCCGAACTCTGCCGCCGTATCCACGGCCATGATCGGACCGCCGAGCTGCTGGGCGGGCTCAAGCAGGGGAGCGCGCGGGTTGCCCATGCCGGCGGCCGGATCGTGGGCTATGCCAGTGACATCGGCTTCTTCGGCCATGCGGTGGCGCTGTCGAACGATGCGCTGATGGCCTTGATCTCCAGCGCCCAGGAGATCCGCGGTCCCGGCTTTCTTCTGCCGGCGCGAAACGGTGAGGTCTTCCGCTGGTGCCTGTCGCAGGGGCTGAAGCACATCCAGCCGATGACGCTGATGAGCCATGGTCTTTATACCGAGCCGCGCGGGGCCTTCCTGCCGTCGGTCCTCTTCTGACCGCCCGTCGCCTCCGGGATGGCCTGAACGGCCAGCATGACCGCCGCAGCGCGTGTAACGGCCGCCCGGCACATGGCTATGCTTAAGCCGCTCGACCAATGGCAGACGACGCAAGTCATGATCCGGGCGAAGGTTCGGTCCCTGCCCCGGAAAGGGCGGCCGTGCGTCTGCTCCGCTCCGCTGCGGCGGTGCTGGGGCTGGGAATTGAGGAATATTGCGGGGGCTGGGCCATCCGCCTGGTGCATCCGGACGGACGTACGCAGCTGGTGTGGGGGTTCAACTTCGACCTGAATCCATCGGCGGGCGCGCACATAGCGAAGGACAAGGCCGCCAGCTTTGAGCTGCTCCGGGCGGCGGGTGTGGCGGCGGTGGAGCATCGACTCTTCCTGCGCGCGGACCTTGAGGAATATGTCGCGACAGCCGGGAACTGGCGCGCCATGCTGGCGACCCTGGAGGAGTTTGGCGGTGACGCGGTCATCAAGCCCGCCGATGGCAGCGGGGGGGCGGGCGTGACGCGGGTGCGCAGCGGCCGCGAGCTTGAGCAGGTGTCCCTACAGCTCTGGGAGCGGCATCACGCGATCTGCCTGAGTCCCTTCCAGCCGATTACGCGTGAGCTGCGGCACATCCTGCTGGATGGAGAATCGCGCATTGCCTACGAAAAGCAGATTGATGCTCTGGTAGGTGATGGCGGCAGGACCCTTGGCGAGTTGATCGCTGCCCAAGTGGCCGCGGCGCCGGAGCGTTGGCGCGTGATCCTTCGTGGTGCGGTCCGGGCGGGTGAGGCGTCTGCCTGGGATCATGTGCTGGCGACGGGAGAGCGGCTGCCGCTGGCCTGGAAGCACAACCTGCGTGGGGCGCGGGCCGTGGAAGTAGAAGACACCCCCCTGGCCGCATTGTCACGCCGTGCGGCGGAGGCTCTAGGGCTGCGGATTTGCGCAGTGGACGTGATCGAAACGGCGGGCAACTCGTCGCCGCGGGTCCTGGAGGTCAATGCGGGACTGATGCTGGAGCGCTACGTCGAGCAGGTGGAAGGGGGCTGGGAGCGGGCCCAGGCGTTGACGGTGGACGTGCTGCGCCGGATGTTCGAGCGGACAGTGAGAGGCTAAAGCGGATTGGAAGCGCCTGCGTCGCAGCCGGATTCGTTGTTAAGCTGGCGGGCCTCGTGGGCGTTGTGTGCGGCACGATGCATCTGGTCAGGCGAGCAGCATCGGCGTACCGGCTGCTTCTCGAGCCCTTCCTGGCCGCATTCCTTCAGCGGCTTGGCGCGCTCGTAGCTGCGGGCGGTATCGGGCTCGAGATTGGCAGAATCATCAAGGCTCATGGGTTCGACGTCTTGGATCGAGGCAGTAGGATCGATGCGCATGCGTGGCTCCAGGCTTGATGCGCATTGTCGCAGGGATCCCCCTTGCGGATCAACTGAAAAACCGGTGATCGGCCCTGGCATCGCCTCCGGGCCACTTCTTTGTAACAGTGCGGCACAAACTTTGACGGCTACCGAAGACTCGATCGGCCATCGCGAAGCAGGCGCCGCCACCCGCCGCCGTACCGCTGGTGGCGGGGGTACTTAACGATCGACAGGCCGATGATCACGCCGGCGCAAACGACGTCGCTGATCATCACCTCGCCGGAATGCCGCCATGGCCACGGGGAGAGGGCGAGGGCGGCCAGGGCGAGGGCGAGGCCGACGTTCACCCACCGAAGGCCGCGCAATATCTCCCACGCCGCCATCGTCGCAAAAGAGGCCACCAGCGGGCCGATGAACCGGTCGATCTTCTCCGGAGCGCCGGCGTAGCCCCAGATGGCCGGCGCCGCCATCAGGTAGACGCCCGCGACGGCGACGGTGATCTGGGCGGCAATCGCGAGATTGCGGAGACGTTTGCGCTCGGGAGCCTTCGCCGGGGGATGTTTGGGAAGCAGGGGGTCATCGAGGTATTCCTGTTGCCCTCGGCCCCAGAAGTAGCGCCAGAACGGGAGGCCGCGCTCGCGGACAAGCTTCAAGTATTGGAGGCTGGCGAGCATCTCGTCCATGGCGGGGCCGATCATCAGGACGCTGATGATGGCGGTGACGACGCAGAGCGTGCAGAAGGTGCTGTAGGCGAGCGGCTGGGTGATCACGAGGCCGATCGAGACGGCGCCGAGCGGTCCGACGAGGATGCCGAAGACAATGACGACCCAGGGCATAGTCCGCCAGCGCTGGGTGCCGCCGAAGATGCCGAAGACGGCGTCGCCCACATAGCCGAGGGTTCCGAGGAAGCCGTCGGTGAAGGGCCAGGGAAAGAGCTCGCTGGTCGTGCTCTTGAGGATCTTGACGCTGCCGTTTTGATGATCGGGCCCGCCGGAGAAGAACGGTTCCCAGATGCTGCGCACGACGTTCCATTGAAAGAGCGTCAGGTAGAAGGCGACGACGCCGCCGAGCAGGGCCAGGCCGATGATCGGAATGCGCTGCGGCCAGGTGGCAGGGTTGTAGTCCCAGCCGGGGGGAGTGGTCTTGTCCCGCGAATCGAGGGTATCCTCACGAGTTTCTGCGGTGTCGGACATCGCGACGGCGATGTTAAGGTCCAAGCCAACGGCGCTGCAGCGCCTGAACCCAGATGCCACCGCAGGACCAAAGTACCGATTTGCACGACGTGGCCGACATCCAGTCGGAACGGCCAAATGTCATCGTCACCGGCAGCAGCGGCATGATCGGACGCGAAATTTGCCTGCGGCTGGCGGACGCGGGGTACTTCGTTTTCGCCTTCGACCGCGTGGGCATGCCCGAGCCGCCCAAGGGCAGCTTCGTGCGCGACGTCGAGTTCGACGTCACGAACTACTCGAACGTGCGCTGGGCGATGGAGGACGTGCGCAAAGCCCGCGGACCGGAGCTGGCAAGCGTGATCCACCTCGCGGCGTACTACGACTTCTCCGGCGAGGATTCGCCAATGTACGAGAAGGTGACGGTCGAGGGCACCGACCGGATTCTCAACCACCTGCAGAGCTTCAAGATGGAGCAGTTCATCTTCTCGAGCACGATGCTCGTGCACAAGCCCTGCCAGCCGGGAGAGCACATCAGCGAGCAATGGCCGCTCGAGGGCAAGTGGGCCTACCCGCAAAGCAAGATCAAGACCGAGAAGCTCATCCTCGACGGCCATCCGCAGGTCAACAGCGTCCTGTTGCGGATCGCAGGCGTTTACACCGACTGGGCGGAGCAGCCGACGCTCGCCCAGCAGATCAAGCGGATCCGCGAGAAGGAGCTGGAGAGCTACCTGTTCCCCGGCAACCCCCAGGCTGGCCAGTCGCTGGTGCACCTGGACGACTGCGTGAAGGCCATCCTGGCTGCGGTCGAGCGGCGGCGCGAGATCCCGCCTCGAACGCCGATGCTGATCGGAGAGCCGGATCCGCCGAGCTATACCGAACTCCAGGAGGCGCTCGGCGAGCTGATCCACGGCAAGGAATGGGCAACCGTGCAGATTCCGGGCTGGTTCGCCCGGGCCGGGGCTTGGGTGCAGGAGAAGGCGGCGGCCGTGACCGGCGGAGAGCCGTTCATCAGGCCGTTCATGGTGTCCCTCGCCGACGACCATTACGCACTGAATATCGCTCGCGCAGGCGAGCTGCTGGGCTGGACGCCGAAGCACCGGCTGCTGGATGAGTTGCCGAAGATCATCGCAAAGCTGAACGCTGATCCGGAGACGTGGTATCGCCGCAACAAGCTCAGCGCTTCGGAGTAGCGGCGGCCCGCGGCCGGAGGCCTCGCGATCGGCAAAACGCGATCGGCAACCCCTCAAAGGTCTGCGACACCTGCGGCGCTCCCTACGACGCCCATAGGCGGAAGTTCCGCAAGATCAGTATCAATCCGGCGGTGGTGCCGATCCCACCCCGACATCGTCCACAGGCCCCTGGCCCGGCGGGCGGAGGCGGTAGACGAGTGTGACGCTGGCGGTAATGGTCAGGCGGCCGGCATGGACCTGCGTCGGCGCTCCGCGTTCCATGGCCATGGCGCTGCGGGCGTACAGGGGCTCGGGTGGACGCATATCCACGCCACCCTCGTTGATCTCAAGCAGCGGTCCAAGCGGCTGGTGAACAGCCTGTGCCAGCACCTCGGCCTTGGCTTGGGCGGCGGCCACGGCGCGGCGAAGGGCCTCGGCCT
>JBGTBZ010000444.1:0-4361 GCA_041749155.1 Phycisphaerae bacterium | reverse complement strand
GCGACGGATCAGGTCCAGCAGATACCGACGATCCGACCCCCGCCAGGCGTCGCGGACGGCATTTCTAAGCAGCCGCGCCTGACGGCGGCGGTCCTCCGGCGTGGCGTCGTCCGCAAGCCAGCCTTCGGCCAGCTTCCGGTCAAGGGTGTGGCCCAGCAGCAGCACCTCCGCGGCCTCCAGAGCGGCCCGACGGGCCCCGAAGACGATCAATACCGTCCTGAGCAGCTTCTTCATGGGCTTGAGGATAATCGCGCGGCCCGCGGCCCCGACGGGGCCCAGCAGGCTGCGCTGGGGCTCGTAAAGCGCCTGGACATCCTCCGCCCCAAACCGCCGACCTCGGCGGCGCAGGACGTCCCGGACCACCTTGCGCATGAGCCCACGGTGGATCCAGTCGTCGACGAACGGGATTGGGATGAACTGACAAAGGCCCACGAGCATGGCGTAATGGGCCAGCGGGAGCATGACACCGCCGCCGCCGGAGGATTCAGGGTCTTGCTGGGGCATGGCCGCCGGGGTGCTCACATAAGCTCATCGAGTCCGCTGAGGCCGATGAGCTCGTCGCTGTAGAACGGCTCAGCATATTCTGCGCCAATCCGGCCGCCGAAATAGGCGTGAATGGTGCGGACGTAATGTGAAAGGCCGCCGTCCTTCGCGAGTCCCTGGGACTGGTAGGCGTTGCAGGCCTCGATCTTCTGCTCGTAGGTGTCGCTGACGTCGATGCAGAACGTGGGGACAAAGTGCGTGCGCAGGTGCGTGCAGTAGTACTGGATCAGCCGCTTGGGATGATGCGGCTCACCGGGGATGCCGCTCTTGGAGAGCTTGGCGTCGAAGCGGGCGTCGATCGCGATGCGATGGGTTGCAATGTGGTCCGGATGGGCATCTGGGTAGTAGGGGATGAAGACGACGTCAGGCCGTTGCTCGCGGATGACTTCCGCGAGGCGGTGGCGGGCCTCCAGGGTGTGCTGGATCTCCCGGTTCTTGAGACGGAGATTGGTGCGGGCCACGCCCATGATCTGGCTGGCAAGCGTCCACTCGCGCTTGCGAACCTCGGGCGAGCCGTTGGGCGTCGGCTCGCCGTTGGTCATGTCGACGATGTGGACGTAGTGGCCCTGCTTTGCGAGCTTGATGAGCGTGCCGCCCATCCCCAGCTCTGCGTCATCCGGATGCGGGGCGATGCACAGAAACCGCTTCTTTGCCGGCAGGACCACGTTCATCGCCATGCCATGATCTTAGCGGCCCTGCACAAAACGAAACCGCCGCGCCCGGGCGACCGCACCGATCAACCTCAGTGAGCAAAAATCTTCGCAATACCTCAGCCCCCAACCGCCACAACCCGCTCAACCCCGGGGACCCGCCGCGTCAGGTGCCGCTCGATCCCGTGACGCAACGTCATTTCGCTGCTCGGGCAGCGTACGCAGGCTCCCTTGAAGCGGATCTGGACAGTCCCTCCCTCCACCGCAATCAACTCGACATCCCCCCCATCATCCATGATCGCCGGGCGAACCAGGTCCAGCTCCTGCTGCACCTTCTGGCGCAATTGGGAGCCGGCGGCGGAAACGGCGTTCGGATCGGCGGATGGCACCGCACAAGTATAGCACGCAGGGAGGCTCTCAGGCCCCGACGCCAGCCTTGCCTGCGCTTCGGCCTCTTGCGATGGCGCGAGCGGGGAGGAACGCCACCGGGCCAGCGCTGCGCAAAACAAGAGGATCGAGGCGTTGAGCTGGAGCGTTTGCTCGATCAGCTTGGCCAGATCAACGCCATCCAGCGCTCAAGTCTTAGCAAGTACAAGATCAAGGCCCATTCCGCGTCGGCAGGACCACCGCGAAGCGCGCTCCGTCGCCAGTCGAGGCGACCTCGAGCCGTGCCGCGAGCAGATCCGCAGCCCGCCGGCAGATGAACAGACCCAGGCCCGATCCGCCACTTTCGCCCGGGCTCCGCCCGACGAACACCGCCGGCGGTGCCACTGCCGGGTTAAACAACGTAACGATCTCCTGAAGCCGCTCCGGGGGAATGCCCGGACCGGCATCGTTGACCTCGATCCGCAGCCCGTCCGCCGTTAGCTTGGCGGCGAGGCGGATGGCGGCGTCCCCCGCGTGGCGGACGGCATTTCCCACCAGATTCTGAAGGATCGTGCTTAACAGGTCCGGATCGGACTGGATGGCCAGCCCGCTGGGACAGTCGATCGTGATGCGGCCGTGGGCACTATGGCCCGAATCTGGTGAAGCGCGCTCTCCGACGGCGCGGCTCGAGGCCAGGCTCACACTCCGCAGCAGGCCGCAGACATCGACTTTCTGCATGGCCAGGGGCACGCGGCCCACCCGCAGCCGCTCGGCTTCCAGCACCCGGGTCATCGAATCCACCGCGCTCATGGCCATCCGGCGGCAGTCGTCCATGTCCGCCAGCAGCTCGGGCATCTCAGCGGCGTCGCTGGGAAGCAGGTCGCCCACGCGTTCGCGCACCATCTGCATCGAGAGCATGGCGGCATTGAGGCTATTGCGCAGATCGTGGCTCATCATCGCCAGGTGGCGGCCCGTGGCCTCGTTCTCGAGGCGTATCTCCTTCTCCTGAAGCGTGGTGAAGGCGGCGGTGCTCAGGGCGAGGATGTGATCCACGAGGATGCCCTGGACGTCGACCTCCTCCGGGGTCAGGTTGCGATTCAGCTCGCGCCGCAGCTCCTGGTGCATCACTTGGCGCAGCACGGGACATTCCTTCAGCAACTGGCCTGCGGAGAACCCCTGGTGAAACCGCGTCAGGCCGTGTGTCCCGCCGATCATCGTCAGCACCTGCTCCGACCCTGGCGCGCCGGCCAATGCGTCGGCAACAGCGCGTATCACATCCGGCAGGTCATCCAAGGCCTGCTCGTCATCCATTTCGGCGAGCCGGGTGACCGCGGCGCGCATGCGCTTTAGCCACACCTGGCATACGACCTCGACGCATCGGTGCAACGCTTCCCCGAGCTCCGGGAACGGGCGGGGCAACAGCGGAGATGGCGCGGGCACGCTTGAGGATGAGTTCGGTTCACCAGTGGGCATGCATTGCCTGGGCCGCGGCGGTTGCCGCCTGTTCCGGTAAGCTCCAAGCAACTGTCGCGCCAATCCCGGGCGACTCTAGCCCTGGTCACGCTCATGCACGACCCGTCCGCCGACAACCGTGACAAGTGCGGCCGTTTCGGGGATCTGCGCAAGCTCGATGCTCAGAATGTCGCGGTCAAGCAGCACGAAGTCGGCATGATTGCCGGGCCTCAGCACGCCGATGCTGTCTTCCAGCAGGGCTCGGGCGGCGCCCCGCGTGTAGGCGACCAGCGCCTCCTCGACGGTGATAGACTGCTCAGGCACGAAAGTCCTGCCATCCAGCGTCCTGGCCGTGACGGCGGCATGAATGCCGGCGAAGGGGCTGACCGCGACGACCGGCCAGTCGCTGCCGAACGCCAGCGTAGCCCCGGAATCCAGGAGCTGGCGAAACGCGTAGCTGGTCTTGATGCGTTCAGGGCCGAGGCGCTGCTCGGCGTAGCGGCCGTCATCGGCCTTGTGATACGGCTGCATGCTGGCGATGACGCCCAGATCACCAAAGCGGCCCACATCTTCCGGCCGCAGGTGCTGGGTGTGCTCGACGCGCGGGCGTAGCGTCTGGCGCTGCTCCTCGGAGAGGCCGGCGTACCAGTCCAGCAGCGTCTTGTTGGCCCGGTCGCCGATGGCGTGCACGATCGGCTGCAGGCCCATCTCGGCGCCCTCGTGGATGAGCGTCTCGAGCTCGCCCGACGCCGCCATCGCCAGGGGATAGCCCGCGTTGTCGGCCGCCTTGTCCACCGCCATGTGGTTGTCTTCGTAGGGCTGCATCATCCAGGCGGTGCGCGAGCCGAGCGAGCCGTCCATGTAGCCCTTGAAGCCGATGATGCGCACGTGATCGCTGGGCTGCTGGTTTGCCTTGCCCCAGTCCAGCAGCGGCCGCCAGTCCTGCACGGTGTCGCCGCCGCCGGAGAGGGAGATGAAGGCCCGCAGCGGAAGCTTGCCCGCCTCATCCAGGGCGATCAGCGCCTCGGCAGCGCTGCGGCTCTCGATGGCGCCGACGCTGGTGACGCCGTGACGGTTGGCCTCCCGGGCGGCCTTCTGCAGCAGGTCGGCCATGTCTGCCGGCGGCTGAACGATTTTGGCTTCAACGAGGTCCATCGCCTGCTCGTAGACGGCGCCGGTGGGTAGGCCCGTCTCGTCGCGCCCGATGGTTCCGCCGGCCGGGTCGGACGGGCCGTCGCGCGTGATGCCCGCCGCAATCAGCGCCTGGCGGCCGGCGATCAGGCTGTGGCCGTCCATGCGGATGAGCACGGAGGGACGGCCGTCTGTGGCCTCGTCGATCTCGTCTGCGTT
>JBGTBZ010000443.1:0-7416 GCA_041749155.1 Phycisphaerae bacterium | reverse complement strand
GATATCCCATCAGGCTGCCGTCATACCGCCGGACCAGCTCGGCGCCGGCGGAGGCCTCCCCCTCCTTGAGCTGGTTTACTAGCTGCTCGTCCGACGGCCCCGCAGGGGCCGCGGGCGCACCGACGACGGCCAGAGGCCCTGTTCGGGTGCTTTTGGGTCGCGAAAAGCTCACCGTGGTTTCCAACGTCAATGATTCTGTCCACAACCCCGGAAACTGCAATGTCCATCCCCATCCGCCGACCCGCCGGATGGTTGCA
Organism: Phycisphaerae bacterium; assembly: GCA_041749155.1. GTDB lineage: Bacteria > Planctomycetota > Phycisphaerae > Tepidisphaerales > Tepidisphaeraceae > JAEZED01. Next base: position 7,159 of record JBGTBZ010000443.1, on the reverse strand, counting down.
ACGGGACTGGAGGGGCGCAAGTTTCGCTCTTCCCGGAAGATAGCCTAGATCATCCGCGCGTCGTAAGCCCAGTGCAGCAATGCTTGTCGCTGCCGTCGGCGGCAGTTCAGGTCCCCCTTGCGGCAGTGGTGCCGGATCTGGGCGACGTGACGCCGGATGGCAATCCAGCGGCCGATCTGCCGATCGTCATCCGGGCACCGCCGGCCGGAGTAGTAACGGCAATACCACTGGAACCAGCCGCGCGGATCTTCGTGGTAGATCCAGCCCTTCTTCCGCCACACCGACAGCGGCTGGGAGGCATCTACCCCGAAGAAGTTCAGCGACGGCTCCTTGCCCTGGGGGCTCAGCCTGGCCCGGGCAAACCAGCTCGCAGGAAACTCCCCCCGGCAGTCGGTCATGTACTTCCCGCCGAAGACGCCGAGCTGGAGCATCTCGCGGGGAGACAGCTGCGGCTTGAAGCGGGGATCAAAGCTGCGGCCAGCAGCCTCCGTCCGGTAGTAGACGTAGCCCTTCTGCATCAGGTCATGGACCACGACCCGCTTTGCCTTCATACTCCACGTTAGTCTAGTGCAGTTTCATGCCCAGCAGCCAGCCGCCCAGGAAGTAGATCAGAAGCGAGATCACGATCACGCCCATTATGTTCAGCAGCACGCCCGCCCTGGCCATCAGCGGTATGGTCACATGCCCGCTGGCGAACACCAGCGCGTTCGGCGGCGTTGCCATCGGCAGCATGAAGGCGCAGCTCGCCGCAATCGTGGCCGGCACCAGCAGCAGGAAGGGGTGCACGCCCAGCGCCAGGGCCGCGGTGTTCAGAATCGGCAGAAACGTCGCGGTGACGGCGGTGTTGCTCGTCAGCTCCGTCAGGAAGATCATCACCGTGCAGACGGCCAGGACGATCAGCAGCGGGTGATAGTGCTCCAGCCGCTTGAACCCCGAGCCGATGTGAGCATCCAGCCCCGTCGCCGAGATGGCCGTCGCCAGCGCCAGGCCGCCCCCGAAGAGCACCAGGATCTCGATCGGCAGCCGGCTGGCATGGGCCCAGTCCATCACGAACTCGCCCCGCCGCACGTCTACCGGAACGATGAACAACAGCAGCGCCGCGAGAATCGCCACGCCGGCATCCGTCAACCGACCCCCGCGGCCGAAAATGGCCAGGAACGCGCTTCCTTCGAGGTCCAGGACGCTCCCCAGCAGGTCCACAATCGGCTCGCGCACCCACAGCATGGCGGCGAAGCAGAAAATCAGCAGCGTGCCCCACTCGCCCCGGCTCATCCGCCCAAGGGCGCTCAGCTCCCCGCGCATGTACTCTTGCCCGCCGGGAATCTCCCGGATACGAATCGGAAACAGCACGCGGGTCAGGACCAGCCATGTCAGCGGCAGGAAGATCATCACGAACGGCAGGCCGACCCACAGCCAGCGGCCAAAGGACAGCTCTATCCCGTCTGTTCGGGCAACGAAGCCGGCCAGCATCGCGTTGGGCGGTGTCCCGATCAGGGTGGCGATCCCGCCGATCGAGGCGGCGTATGCCACGCCCAGCAGCAGGCACAGGGCGAAGTTGCGCCCCGGCGCCGTGGCGTCCACCTCGTGAAGCGCTCCGCCGCCGGTCATCGACTCGCCTGAGCCAAGCCGCGTGAAAACCAGCGAGATCACGCTCACCGCAATCGGCAGCATCATGACGGCCGTTGCCGTGTTGCTCACCCATGCGCTCATGACAGCGGTGGCGAGCATGAAGCCGCCCACCAGCATGACTGGCCGCGTGCCGACGAGGTTGATTGTGATCAGGGCGATGCGCTTGTGAAGCCCCCACCGCTCCATCGAGATGCCCAGCAGCAGCCCGCCGGTGAACAGGAAGATGATGTCTGAGGCGTAGGGGGCGGCGATTTCCTTGATGCCAACGATCCCCAGCAGCGGCACCACCGCCACAGGTACGAGCGCCGTCGCCGCCAGCGGCAGCGCCTCGGTCAGCCACCAGACCGCCATGAGCATGGCGACCGCGGCTACGCGTCGCCCGGGCTCGGTGAGCGCCCCCGCTGCGCCCGTATCCTCCGGCTGCAGAAGCAGATACGTCACCACGGCCAGCAGAGGCCCCGCGGCCAGGCCCACCCAGCGAACCACGGCAAGTTTCCGACTCGACTCCTGCGGCGTCATCGAACTTCCTCGCTGGCAATCTCAAGGCGCACCGGCATGCCCGACAGCCGCTCCAGCAGCCGCCGCTCGCTCAGGATCGGCCACCAGTCGTACAGGAAGATCTCGATCGGCTTCCACATGGCCACCCAGCCGCCGATGTAGAGGCTTTCGCCGAGGACACTGGCAAAGTGGCCGCCTCCCAGGACCTGCGTCAGCATGTTTCCTGCTGTGAGGCACACCGCCAGCACCGCCACGCCGATCGCCAGGCTGATCCACCCGCGCCGCATTAGTCTCCGAAAGCTCCACTTTGCAGCTTGGGCCTCCCGACCAAAGTGGTTGTGTATCGCCTCCAGCAATACGCGCTGCGGCTCGGGCTCAACCGGCGGCTCATCGGCATGCACCACCAGTCGCAGCGCCGCCTTGGCCGGAAGCTCCTTGGCGGTGGCAACGATGTACTCGTGAGCCTGTGGATCCAGCTCCTTCTCATGGAAAGGGGACGGATCCAACGAATCAAAGAGCTGGCTCACCCTGCGTACGTGCACCGCGATGACGCCGGGCTGCGACATGTCGCCTCCTGGAAGACCCCATACCTCCACTGCCTCAGAGCGTACCCGACGGCCCACGGCGGCCAGAAATCATCTGGCACACAATGAGATCGGCGACGGCGGCGAGAGCAAGGCTGGCGGCATAGCACGCCAGGTCGCTCCAGAGGAAGCCCCGGCCGAGTACCAGGCGGCCCGGCAAGCTCGAGCGGATCGCGTCGAGCCAGGGGGCCTGATAGAGCTGGCTCAGTTCTACCGCCAGGGACATAGCCCCCGCTCCCGACGCAAGCAGCCACACCCGCGCGGCAGGCCAGATCATCGCCAGTCCCCAGTAAACCGCCGCAGCCCAGAGGGCGTCGCCGGCGTAGGTGGCAATGAACTCAGGAAAGGCGGCGGGGAAGCTGCGCGTGGCCAGGCCCAGCGCGACAGTTAGCAGCAGGAGCGCTGCATATGCAAGGCGAGAGCGGCGAGGCTGGTGCGGCACGCCAGGACAGGTTACCCAACAGGCTGACGCCCATCCTACAGCCGCGTGATCAGCATCTCTCGCTGAAAGATCATTTCCTTGGGCAGGTTGCCCGCCATCTTCAGGAAAAGCTCTTCCTGGCCGAGGATCTCTTTCTTGAACTCCTCGGGCTCGACCTTCTCGAGCAGGCGGAAATCGTGGGCGTCCACCTCGTCCAGGCCCTCAAGGTCGATGTCCTCGGGGCCCGGCATCCACCCCAGCAGCGCCTCATGGGCATAAGCACGTCCGCGGCAGCGGTCGATGATCCACTTCAAGACCCGCATGTTCTCGCCGAAGCCGGGCCACAGGAACTTGCCCTCCGAGTCCTTGCGGAACCAGTTCACGCTGAAAATCCGCGGCGGATCGCTCATCTTCCGCCGCATCCGGAACCAGTGCACCAGGTAGTCGCGGATGTTGTAGCCGATGAACGGCAGCATGGCCATGGGATCGCGCCGCACCACCCCCACCGCGCCCGTCGCTGCCGCTGTCGTTTCGCTGCCAAGAGTCGCGCCGATGTATACGCCGTGCAGCCAGTTGAACGCCTGGTAGACCAGCGGAATCGTCTGGCTGCGCCGCCCGCCGAAGACGATGGCGGAGATCTCGACGCCGGCCGGGTCATCCGCGGCCTCGTCGAGCACCGGGTTGTTGGCCATCGGGGCGGTGAAGCGGCTGTTGGGATGGGCCGCGGGCTTGCCCTTGGCGGGGGTCCACTCCTCCCCCCGCCAGTCGATGCACTTGGCCGGCGACACCTTGGTCTTGCCCTCCCACCAGACGTCGCCTTCGGGCAGCAGGGCCACGTTGGTGTAGATCGTGTCCCTCTGAATTGACCTCAGAGCATTGGGGTTGCTCTCTTCGTTGGTGCCGGGCACGACGCCGAAGTAGCCGGCCTCCGGGTTGATCGCCCGCAGCCTGCCACTCTGCGGATCCACCCACATCCAGGCGATGTCGTCCCCCACCGTCGTGATCTTCCACCCTTCCTTCTGGTACTTCTTCGGCGGAACCAGCATCGCAAAGTTCGTCTTCCCGCAGGCGCTGGGAAACGCCGCCGCGACGTAAGTCTTTTCGCTGCCGCCCTTTCCGTCGGGACCTTCGGCCCCCAGGATCAGCATGTGCTCCGCCATCCACCCCTGCTGGCGGCCCAGGAAGCTGGCGATGCGAAGGGCCAGGCACTTCTTGCCCAGCAGCGCGTTTCCGCCGTAGCCGGAGCCGTAGCTCCAGATCGTGTTGTCGAACGGGAAGTGCATGATCCAGCGGTCGTTGGGATCAAGCTCGCCGACCGAGTGGAGGCAGCGGGTGAACTCGCCGGAGTCGCCAAGCTGCTCCCAGGCGATGTTGCCCATCCGGGTCATGATCTTCATGTTCGCCGCGACGTAGACGCTGTCGGTGAGCTGGACCCCCACCTTCGCCAACGGACTGCCGATCGGGCCCATGACGAAGGGGATGACGTAGCAGGTCCGCCCCGCCATGCAGCCGTCGAATCGCTGGCGCATCATCGCGTACGCCTCGCGGTCGCTCATCCAGTTGTTGGTCGGGCCGACGGTGTCGTCATCCGGCGTGCAGATGAAGGTGCTGCCCTCGGTGCGGGCTACGTCGTTCGGATGGCTGCGGTGCAGGTAGCAGCCGGGGAGTTTCTTCTCGTTGAGCTTGATGAACACTCCCTCGGCCATTCCCCGCGCGTAGAACGCCTCCTGCTGGGAATCGCTGCCGTCGCACCAAACCACTTCCGCCGGGCGCAGCAACTGGAGCATCTCGTCAACCCAACCCCGCACGGACCGGTTCTCGCAGGGCGGGGCGCTGCTCACCGCCGGGAGGTCGCTGGGTTGCTGGGGTTTGGCCGGTTTGTCCGCGGTCTGCGTCATCTCGCGCTCCTGAAGCGCCCAGATTTCGCAAAATCAAGGAGACCCGCTGGCTCGGGCGCAGAACCGGCAGGCCCATCGTGTTGGTCTGGACAGTATGCTGGAATTCCCGTCCGAAACACTGGAATCAGTGTTGAACCCCTTTCCGGGTGCGTCAACCTATCACGTCCCTCCGCGTGCATCGGCCCGCCGGCCCGCACTCGCAAATCCCTTACCATTCCCGTCATGCCTGAAAGCAGCCCGCTGAAGCTAGTTCTTGCCAGTGCCTCACCCAGGCGGAGGATGCTGCTGGCGGAGGCCGGTTTCCGCTTCAAGGTCGAGCCTGCAGACCTCGATGAGGAGGCTCTTGCGACGCGACATGACCCTCGGCTGCTTCCTCAGGCCCTGGCGGAGGCGAAGGCCGCCGCGGTCGCTGGGAGGTTTTCTGGGGAGACAGTGGTAGTCCTGGCGGCCGATACGGTGGTCTATTCGTCGTTGGGAGAGGTGCTCAACAAGCCTGCAAACGCCGAAGACGCCCGCCGGATGCTGCGAACGCTCTCAGGGAGCCTGCATTGCGTGGTGACCGGCTTTTCTGCGATCCGGTGCAACGATGGCCGTTGTATATGCGGCCAGGTGCGCAGCGACGTGCTCATGCGGCCGCTTAGCGACGCGGAGGTTGACGATTACGTTCGATCCGGCTCCTGGGAGGGCAAGGCGGGCGGGTACGGAGTGCAGGATACGCCCGGCAGTGGCCTCGGCCATGGAGATCCATTCATCGAGAGCATCACCGGCGAGTTGACCAACATTGTGGGCCTGCCCATGCCGCAAGTGGTCGACGCGCTGCTGGAGCTTGGCGTCTGGTCCCAGGCCAGTTCCCCTTCGGCGGCAGATGCCAGGTCAGTGCCGTAGAATCACCACATGCACGGGCCCGCCCTCCTCTGCTCGCTGCCAGTGGCCCTGGTAGGCGCGTATTACCTGGTTAACGCGGGTTCGGTACACTGGCTGGGCGGCCTGGAGGGGCAACAGGCCAATCGGGTAAGAGTGCAGTTGCGTAGGACCAACGGAATAGTAATGCTGGTGCTGGGCGTCGCCCTTTACCTGGGTGTTGCCCGCGTGTTCGGCCGCGAGCCCGGTCAACCGGTGGGCACGGTTGGCGCATTTGCCTGGCTCGCCGTGCTGCCGCTGCTGCTGGCAATGCTCGTGCTGGCCTGGCTGGACATGCGGCTCACGCGCAAGCTCAAGCGAGACATCTTTCGCAAGGCCGCCATGATGAAACAGAACGATCAGACGTCTTTCAATACCCCCGCCGGCGGCGCCTGCCGCGGCCTGGCGGTTGTTCTTGCGGCTCTTCTTGCAGTTGGAGCGGGTCTTGCCTGCGACGATACCGCGGCATCGAGCCAGACGCGTCCAACGACTGGCCCGTCTACCAGCCCGGCCCTCAGGGAAGCCGACCAGCCCCGCAGGGGCGAACAGGATCCTCAGCAGCTTCGTCAGGTGGAGATGAAGATCGGGGACAAGACCTTCGTTATGCAGGTGGCGGACACGGAGGCCGAGCGCCAGCTTGGCCTGATGTACCGCAAGTCACTGGACGAGAATGAGGGGATGCTCTTCATCTATCCGGAGGAGCAGCTTCAGTCATTCTGGATGAAGAACACGTTCGTCCCTCTGGACATCGCCTATGCCACCAAAGATGGCCGCGTGCTGAACATCGAGCAGATGGCCGCCCACGACCTGAACGGCTCCGACAGCATTGCTCCGGCGAAGTATGTAATCGAGTTACCGCTCGGGGCCGCGGAGAAGGCAAAGCTCAAGCCGGGCATGACAGTCAAGATTCCCGAAAACGCCCGCGATGCCGCAGACTGACACTGGCCGTCGAGCCGGAGAAACGAAAAAATGCGCGCCAGGCAAGGCCCGCCTTTCCTCTTTTGGTCCGTAGATCTCAATCACTGGCCGTCGGGCGGTGCTTCGTCCGGCGCTCCGCCCTCTGGCTCCCCGCCAGCGGCTGCCGGATCGTCGGTCATTTCGGCACCCGCTTCCTCAGCAGGCTCGTCTTCCGGCTGGGTTGCGGGCTCCGTGGCGGGCTGCGTGGATGGGCCGGTTGTTGCGGGGGCGGCGTCAGCGCCTGCGAAGAAAGGCATCGCCTGCGGCAGCGG
>JBGTBZ010000442.1:0-10748 GCA_041749155.1 Phycisphaerae bacterium | reverse complement strand
GCGGAGTTAACCGTCTGAAGGACGCCCGGCGGCCGGACGGCGCGTTCCTGTACGGCAGCGGCTACCGCTACGGCCCCAACGCCGGCGCCAACAAGTGGCAGGGCGCGGCGGGGCGGTCACAGGCCTGCAACTACGTGCTGTGGGTTTTCGGGGCGGCCGGCTACGACGAGCAGGACCTGGACCACTCACTGGAAAAGCTGCAGGAGAACTGGATCTATCTGAACATCGGCCGCAAGCGGCCCTTCCCGCACGAGGCCTTCTACCAGAACAGCGGGTACTACTACTACTTCGGCATGTATCACGCCGCGCGGGAGGTCGAGGCCCTGCCGGAGGGGCAGGCCAAGCTGAAGCATGCGGAGAACGTGCGGAAGATGATCATGCCCTTCCAGGAAGCGGACGGCTCGTGGTGGGACTACGCGATGTGGGACTACCACAAGCCCTACGGCACTGCCTACGCCGTTATGTCGCTGCTGAGGCTGAAAGAGGCCCTTCCCACGCAGTAGCGGGCAATTTGTGCGCGTTCGTGCCGTTCGGAACGAACTTTTCGTGTCGCCAGAAACGAATTTGCCTTGACGGCAAGACGCGCTTGGCGACATTGTTATCTTGGATGTCGTGCAGTCGGTCGGCGGCTTGGGCCGCGGCCGGTTGTTCGAGAAACGCGTTCGCGCGGCACGATTCCCCGTCTCCCGGCTTCGGCCGGCCCTGTTCCCGGGGCTGCAGGCGGATGGCATGCGGTGAAACCTGGCGGTCGCTTCTGGTGTCGGCTCAGCCCGCGGTCCTGCCGCGCGCGGCCGGGGAGTGTTGGCTATGGATCTCAACATCACCATGACTTGTGCCCAGTGCGGGAGGCCCGCCGACGAGCAGACCCGGCACGATGGCAGGGGAAACATCCTCTGCCATAGCTGCCTGGAGCACCTCTACGGTCATTCCACGCACGTGCGGGAAGTGCCCGTGCTCTGCGAGCGATGCGGCGGAGCCGTGGAGACGCCGCTCGCGAAGGGAAGGTACTGCGTCGATTGCGTCGCCCGGCTTCGTGGAGAGAGACCCGCACGCCGCAGCGCCATGCCCTCGGCGCAGACGAACGATGTTGCCTTCGAGCAGATGCTGGCGGACGTCCTGGAGCCCCAACCCCTGGCCGCCGCCGGCTGAGGCCGTTACTCGGGCGGTTCATTGAGGCGCACCCGGAGGCGCTGCCGAAAGCCCTCTGGCATCTCCCGGGCCCCAACCAGGGCCTCCAGAAGCTGCCTGCTCCGGTTCCGCCTGTAGAGGGCGTCGCAGGCCGCCGCAATCGTCAAATCGGGGTGCGGCCGGTTGACCAGCACCACCTCATCCCCCGGCGAGACCGATCCCGGCTCGATCACCCGCAGGTACCATCCTCCGCGACCGCTGGCGGTGACCGCCTCGGTGATTCCCTTCCGGCCCCAACGCCGGTTGATATTGGTGCAGGGCTGACGAGGCTGCGTGACTTCAAGCAACGTGGAGCCGACGCAAAGGCGGTCGCCGATGCAGACATCCGGCTCCGCGAAGCCGGAGACGGTAAGGTTCTCCCCAAAGCCTCCACCAGCCAGCCCAGCGAGGCCGAAAAGGCTCACCCACTCCTGGAAATGGTCGGCGGAGTACATGAGCAGGGCCTGATCGGGGCCGCCGTGGTGTTTGCGGTCAGCCTGCTCGTCGCCGACGACGCCTAGGATTCCGATATAGACGATACCACGGATGGGGTCCTTAAAGAAGGCCGACCGCCATGGGCGGTGGAGGGGGTTGGCTGCCTCGGGAGTACCCAGCTTCCGAACGCGCCCGGCCTGGATGGAAATGAGCGTCCCAACAGGTTCCCGACTTGGACTCGAGGGCGGGGTTCGCATAACGCTGGCAGAGAGTGGGAGGAATCGGAAGATCTGGAGAGGAACTTCTCCTAATCAATCTCTGAAGCAGTTGACTGGCAAGGGACGTAGCATATTCTTTCCGGCTTGCCCCGGGAGTGCGGGGCATTTTGTGTCGACCGGCCGAAGGTCGACCGGGCTCTTTTACAGCAGGACGGACTAAAAGCGATGACGGGCGACCGCATCCGGATTCGAATGGAGGCCTACGACCACCGTGCGCTCGATGCGTCGAGCCGCGAGATCGTGGAGCAGGCCAAGCGCACCAACGCCCGCGTCTGCGGCCCTGTGCCGCTGCCGACCCGCATTGAGCGTTACACCGTCCTGCGCAGCCCGCATGTCGACAAGAAGAGCCGTGAGCAGTTCGAGATGCGGACGCACAAGCGCATCATCGACATCACGGAGCCGACGGCCCGGACGATCGAGAGCCTGAACCGCCTCGTGGTGCCGGCCGGCGTTTTTGTGAAGATCAAGGCGACGTGAGACCCGCGCATTGGAATGCGTGGGCATCGGCGCCTACTGTTGACCTCGGTCGCAATAGCGCGACCACTCAGCGACAATCCAGCCTCGCCTCGTGCGGGGTGCCCTAACCGCCTGTTCGCGGGGCTCATCCAAGAGCCCGTCACCCCTGTGGCTCAACGGGGGTCGCATCAGGACAGAGGCGTGTGTCGTGCCCGACCGGGTCGATCGCGCCGGAACAATCAGGCAGTGACCTCTTTGGAGCGGTCTATCAGTCGGGCTCGGCCCGCTGCTCTGGATCGGACCCGAATGACTCCAGCTTTGCTCGGCAAGAAGATCGGCATGACGCGCGTCTACGACGCCGAAGGCCGGCAGGTGCCCGTCACCGTCATTCAGGCTGGTCCCTGCGTCGTGACGCAGGTGAAGACCGCCGATGGCCCGGACGGCTATTACGCCGTGCAGCTCGGCTTCCTGGACTCCAAGCCCAAGCACTCGACGTTCGGGCTCATGGGCCACGATGGCAAGGCCGGCACGGCCCCCAAGCGCCATCACGGCGAGGTTCGGCTGATGGAAGCCACGGACAAGGCCGCCGGCGACACGGTGGACGTAAGCGTCTTCCAGGGCGTCGGTCATGTGGACGTGACCGGCACAAGCAAGGGCAAGGGCACCGCGGGCGTGATGAAGCGGCACAACTTCGGCGGCATGGGCGCCAGCCACGGCACCGAGCGCATGCACCGGCACGGTGGATCGATCGGCGGGCGCTCGACGAACCGCGGGTTCAGCGGCCGGCCCAAGAAGGGCGTGCGGATGCCCGGGCGGATGGGCAACGAGACGGTGACGACGCGCAATCACCCGGTGGTCCGCGTTGACACGGAGAACAACCTGCTGCTGGTGAAGGGCCCGCTGCCGGGCCCGAACGGCGGACTGCTGTTCATCAAGAAGGCGATTACGGCCAGGGCCTGAACGGGATACGACCATGATCGAAGTACCGATCTACAACCAGGACGGCAAGCAGGTGGACACCTACCAGCTCGACGAGCAGAAGCTCGGGGGCGAGGTGCGCCCTGCGCTGATCAAGCAGGCGATGGTGATGTACCACGCCAACCAGCGCCAGGGCACCAGCAAGACCAAGAGCCGCAGCGAAGTGGCCGGGTCCACCAAGAAGCTGTACCGCCAGAAGGGCACGGGCAACGCCCGCATGGGCACCAAGCGCAGCCCCATCCGCGTCAAGGGTGGCCATGCCCACAACAAGATCCCCAAGGACTGGTCGCAGGACATGCCGCGCAAGATGCGTCGCCTGGCCACGCGAAGCGCGCTGCTCGCGAAGCTGAAGGACGGCGGGATCAAGGTGATCGACGAGATCAATCTCCCGGAGCCCAAGACCAGGCACGTCGCGGGGATCTGGAAGAAGCTGGGGCTGGACCGGACGGTGGTTTTCGCGCTCACCAACGGTGAGCAGGACCGGGACCGTAATCAGAGCGTGCTGCGGGCCGGCCGGAACCTGGCGCGGACGCGCTTTACGAGCGTGGCCCAGCTCAACGCGTGGGACATTCTCCGCACCCGCACCGTGCTGCTGACCCGCGCCGGGCTCGAGCAGTTTACCGAAGGACAATCCGCCTGATGAGTGCCCGACCTCCGCATGAGATGCAGGGGTCGCTTTCGTCCAGGTGACGAGCGAGGCAAACCCGATGGAACCAACGAACGTAATCATCAAGCCGGTTGTCACGGAGAAGAGCACCTGGGCGGCAGGCCGTCACAACGCCTACACGTTCGAGGTGGCGCCGGGCGCCAACAAGTACGTGATCCAGCGTGCCGTGGAATCGCTCTACAAAGTGAAGGTCGCCGACGTGCGCACGGTCGTCCGCAAGGGCAAGGCACGGTACACGCGGCTCGGGCAGGTGAAGAAGAAGGACTGCAAGCGGGCGATCGTGACCCTCGCCGGCGACGACAGGATCGAGTTGTTCTAACCAGACTGCGAGCAAGGCCATGCCCATCAAGAAATACAACCCGACCAGCGCCGGCCGACGCCAGGGCTCCGTCATCGACTACCGCGCCGTCATCACCAAGACGAAGCCGGAAAGGTCTCTGACCGAGGGCAAGCGCCGCGCCAACGGACGCAACCACCACGGCATCATCACCGCCAAGCACCGCGGGGGCGGCAACAAGAAGCTTTATCGGATCATCGACTTCAAGCGCAACCGCAACGACGGGATGGCGGCGACGGTGCAGGCGATCGAGTACGACCCCAACCGCACCTGCTTCATCGCCCTGATCCAGTACACCGATGGCGAGAAGTCCTACATCTTGGCCCCTGTCGGCCTCGAGGTCGGCGCCACGGTGATGGCGGGCGACACCGTCCTGCCCGAGACCGGCAACTGCATGCCCCTGGCACACATCCCCGCGGGCCTGCCGATTCACAACATCGAGATGAACCCCGGGCAGGGGGGCAAGCTGGTCCGTTCCGCCGGTGGGGTCGCCCGCCTGGCGGCCAAGGAAGGGCAGTACGTGGTGATTAACCTGCCCAGCGGCGAGCAGCGGCGGGTGCTGTCGGCCTGCCGGGCCACGATCGGGCAGATTGGAAATACCGACTGGCAGAACGTGAGCATCGGCAAGGCGGGCCGCAACCGCCATCGCGGCATCCGCCCGCACACGCGTGCCAAGGCCATGAACCCGATAGACCACCCCCTGGGCGGCGGCGAGGGCCGCAGCAACGGCGGGCGTCATCCGGTGAGCCGTACGGGCGTTCCCGCCAAGGGCGGGATCACGCGGAACCGGAACAAGGCCAGCGAGAAGTTCATTCTGCGTCGCCGGAAGATGGGCAAGCATCAGCGACGGCCGGTGACGGTGAACGTGTAAGGCAAAGAACCAGGAATCAGACTTATGAGCCGCAGCAGCAAAAAAGGGCCGTTCGTTGATGAGAAGCTGTTCATCAAGGTCAACGCCCTGAACGACCAGAACACCAAGCGCCCGATCAAGACGTGGGCGCGCGCCTGCACGATCATCCCGGAGTTCGTGGGCCACACCTTCGAGGTCCACAACGGCAACAAGCACATCCGCGTCTTCGTGCAGGAGGACATGGTCGGGCACAAGCTCGGAGAGTTCGCGCCCACCCGGACGTTTAAGGGTCACAGCGGCACCAAGAAGGCCGCGCCCGGGGGCAAGTAAAGCAGGCAGTCCAGCCAACCCAGAGTCATGACATACACCGCCAAGCACAGATATGCCCGGATCACCGCCCGCAAGGCGCGGTTGATCATGGACCTGGTCCGCGGGCGCGACGTCGACGACGCGCTGTCGATGCTGCAGTTCACCAAGAAGCGGGCCGGCGTGTTCGTCGGCAAGGTGATCAAGTCGGCCGTCGCCAATTACAACGAGCACCCGGAAAACGCCGGAACCCGTAACGCCCTTTTCATCGCCGAGGCGCGGGCGGACGAAGGGCCGACCATCAAGCGCTTTCAGCCGAAGGACCGGGGCAAGGCGCACCCGATCATGAAGCGGACCAGCCACCTGGTCATCAGCGTCGATGAGCGGGAGACAGCAGGGAACTAAGGAAAACTATGGGCCAGAAAGTCAACCCAATCGGCTTCCGCATCGGCATCACCGAGGACCACAAGAGCAAGTGGTTCGCGCCAAAGAAGGCCTATGGCGAGTTCCTCATCGAGGACTTCAAGATCCGGCGCTATGTCGATGAGAAGCTCAACCGCCGCCCACCGTTTGCCGCCGTCAGCGACGTGCTGATCGAGCGGACGCGCGAGGAGGTGACAGTCACGCTGAAGACGGCCCGGCCCGGCCTCGTGATCGGCCCCAAGGGCGCCGAGGTGGACAAGCTCCGCGAGGAGCTGGAAGACCTGATTCACCGCAAGATCGGCCCCGTGAAGGTCATCGAGATCAAGAACCCGGACCTTAACGCGCAGCTCGTGGCCGAGGGAATCGCCGAGCAGCTCAAGAAGCGGGCCAGCTTCCGCCGCGTGCTGAAGATGCGGATGGAAGGGTGCATGAACGCCGGGGCCAAGGGCGTGCGGATCCAGATCAGCGGCCGGCTCGGCGGGGCGGAGATCGCCCGCACCGAGAAGCAGACGCGCGGCAGTGTGCCGCTGACGACCCTGCAGGCGAACGTTCAGTATGGCTACGCCGTGGCCAAGACGACGGCGGGAACGATCGGCGTGAAGGTATGGATCTTCCGCGGCCGCTATGGCGAGGACGTGCAGGACACCGAGACGCGGCCCGGCGGATACGCCCGGCGAGGCCGGCGCGGCTGATGTGAGTCGATCCGGGTGTTTAAAGGCTTGAGAGGCGACCGAGACGACAGGAGTTTGCGATGCCACTGATGCCCAAGCGAATGAAGTTCCGCAAGGCGATGAAAGGCCGGATCCGCGGCAACGCGATGCGCGGCAATACCGTCGCCTTCGGCGAATACGGCCTGATGTCGCTGGGCACCGGCCGCGTCACCGCCCGCCAGATTGAGGCCGGGCGCGTCGCCGTCAGCCACTACCTGCGCCGCCAGGGCAAGCTGTTCCGCCGCATTTTCCCGCACAAGCCGATCTCGGCCAAGCCGCTGGAAGTGCGCATGGGCAAGGGCAAGGGCGAGCCGGACCACTACGTGGCGGAGGTCAGGCCCGGGACGATCATGTTCGAGATCGCCGGCGTGAGCGAGGACATCGCCCGGCGGGCGCTGGCACGCGTGGCCCACAAGATGCCGGTGAAGTGCCGGTTTGTGAGCCGGGCCCATACGAGCCACACGACCCAGCACGATGCCGCGTAGTCGGGCGACGACCGGCAGCGACCTGAACCAGAAGGACGTTTGAAATGGCTTACGACATCAGGGCAGCCCGCAAGCGCGACACCGAGTCGCTCCGCAAGGAGCTTTCGGACCTGCTGCGCCACCTGTTTGATCTTCGCACCCAAAGCGTGACGGAGAAGCTGGAGGATCCCAGCCAGGTGACCAAGACGCGCCGCAACATCGCCCGTGTGAAGACGCTGCTGCGCGAGCGCGAGCTCGAGCAGCAGAAGGCCTGAGACGCAACCGGACCAGGAAGAGATCATCATGGCACAGACACAGGAAAAGGCCCGTCCCGAGCTGCGAACTACGCAGGGCGTGGTCGTGGGCGCCGCGGCCCCGAAGACCATCCGCGTCGCCAGCGACTACCAGTCGAAGCACCCCAAGTACGGCAAGTACCTGACGCGACGCACCGTGCTGCAGGTCCACGACGAGGCCAGCGACGCCAAGGTGGGAGACACGGTCGAGATCGCCGAGTGCCGCCCGCTTTCCAAGACCAAGCATCATCGCCTCGTGCGCGTGGTGACGCGCGGCCCCGAGAATGTCTGAGCCGGACGACGAAACACCCACAACGGACCAGAAATGATCGAGCAGCAGACATATCTCGACGTCGCCGACAACAGCGGCGCAAAGCAGGTGATGTGCATCAAGGTCCTGGGCGGCAGCACCACCCGCAGGAGCGGCATGACCCGCCTCAAGGCCGGCATCGCCGAGGAAATCATCTGCAGCGTAAAGAAGGCGCTGCCCGGTGGAGAGGTCAAGGCCGGCGACATCGTCCGCTGCGTCATCGTCCGCACCAGCCACCCGGTGAAGCGCCGCGATGGCAGCTATGTGCGATTCGACAACAACGCCGCCGTGCTCATCGGGACCGACGGCAACCCCCGCGGCAGCCGCATTTTCGGGCCTATCGCCCGCGAGCTGCGCGAGGCCGGCAAGTACAGCAAGATCGTCAGCCAGGCGGCTGAGGTGTGGTGAACAAACGACCCCTGACGGACCAGAACCATGGCTAGCAAGATCAAGAGCGGCGACACCGTCCAGGTGATCGCGGGCAGGGACAAGGGCAAGCGAGGCCGCGTCCTCAAGGTCCTCACCAAGGACGAGCGCGTGCTCGTCGAGGGCGTCAACCGCGTCTTCCGGCATCGCCGCCAGACGCAGCAGAACCCCAAGGGCGAGCGGCGGCAGCAGGATGCCCCGATCCACGTCAGCAACGTGATGCTCGTAGATCCTGAGAGCGGCCAGCCCACCCGTGTCCGCTTCGAGCAGCGCGACGGCGCCAAGCACCGCATCGCCGTCAAGAGCGGAGCCGATCTCGGCCGGGTTTGATGACGTATGAACAGATTGCACCGCGGCGGCGTCGTCGCGGACCTGATGGAGAAGACCGATGGCCAAGGGCAAGAAAGACAAGCAGAAGGACCAGGTTCTGGACGAGAATCCCAACCGGGACGTCCCTGAGCCGCGCCTGAAGCGCCATTACCACGAGACGGTCCTGCCGCAGCTCAAGCAGCAGCTTGGCTACAGCAATGACCTGGCCGTCCCGCGCCTCGAGAAGATCGTCATCAGCATGGGTCTGGGCAAGGCGGTCACCGCCGGCGACAAGGGCCGCCTCGACACCGCCGAGAAGGAGCTTGCGACCATCGCCGGCCAGAAGCCCGTGCGCACAAAAGCCAAGAAGAGCGTCGCCGGCTTCAAGGTCCGCGAGGGCCAGGAGACCGGCCTCATGGTCACGCTCCGGGGCGCCAGGATGTACGAGTTCCTCGACCGGCTGATCCAGCTCGCCATCCCACGCGTCAAGGACTTCCGCGGCCTCAACCCCAAAAGCTTCGACAAGCAGGGAAACTACAACTTCGGCCTGAACGAGCAGGTCGTCTTCCCGGAGATCGACTCCGCCGCCGTCACGCACCAGCAGGGCATGAACGTCACCATCACGACCACCGCCCGGACCCCCGAAGAAGGCGCCGCCCTTCTCCGCGGCTTCGATTTTCCCTTCCGGGACCCGACACAAACGCCAACCAAGGGCCGCGCCGCATAGGCCAACCCGCTCTGCAGCGGGTTGGACAAAAGGAAATAAACATGGCAACCACCGCCTGGGTAGTTAAAAATCAGAAGCGCAAAGAGATGAAGGAGCGCTACTTCGAGCTGCGCAAGCAGCTCAAGAAGGAGGGCAACTACGCTGCCCTCTCGCGCCTCCCGCGCGACGCCTCTCCCGTTCGCGTGCGCAACCGCTGCCAGCTCACCGGCCGCAGTCGCGGGTACCTGCGCAAGTTCAACATCTGCCGCAACCAGCTCCGCGAGCTGGCCCTCAAGGGCATGATCCCCGGACTCAAGAAAGCGAGCTGGTGAACAGGTCAGTGGCCACGCGTCCCTCGCTGCGTGCGACTGACGGGCCGCCTGGCCGGTGAACGGCAACTGACAACCGACCACGGACAACGGACAGCCAACACATGAGCCTGCAAGATCCGATCGCCGACATGCTGACGCGCATCCGCAACGCCAACCGCGTTGGGCGCAAGGCCGTGCTCATCCCCCGCAGCAAGATCTGCCGCGGCATCGCCGAGGTGCTCCGCCAGGAGGGGTACATCGACGGCTTCGACGAGGTCGACGACGACAAGCAGGGCCTGCTGCGCCTCAACCTCAAGTACAGCCTCTCGGGAGACAAGGTCATCCACGAGATCAAGCGCATCAGCAAGCCCGGACGGCGCGTCTACAGCGGCGTGGAGCGCCTGCCCAAGGTCCTCAACGGACTGGGAATCAACATCGTCTCCACCAGCAAGGGCGTCATGTCCGACCGCCGCGCCCGCGAGGAGAACGTAGGCGGCGAGCTGCTCTGCGAAGTGTCGTAATCCCTGTGCCAGAAGCCTTTTAGCCGCCGCGAACGCGGCGTGAGCAAAGAGGAGAAGATCATGTCCCGACTCGGAAAAAAACCCGTTACCGTTCCCACCGGCGTCAAGATCGCCGTGAACGGCAGGACCATCAACGTCGAGGGCCCCAAAGGCAAGCTCTCCTACACCACCCAGCCCGCCATCGACGTGAAGGTCGAGGGGGACCAGGTGCACATCACCCGCCAGGGCGACGAGCGGCAGAGCCGCGCGTTTCATGGCCTGACCCGCGCCTTGATCCAGAACATGGTGGTCGGCGTCTCCCAGGGCTACCGCAAGGCGCTGGATGTCCAGGGCGTCGGCTACAACGCCACCCTCAAGGGAAAGAAGCTCGAGCTCTCCGTCGGCTTCGCCAACAAAATCTCCAAGGACATCCCCCAGGGCGTGGATGTGAAGGTCGACGGCGGTACGAAGATCGAAATCACCGGCGTCGACAAGCAGAAGGTCGGCCAGTTCGCATCCGAGGTGCGCAGCGTGCGCAAGCCCGAGCCATACAAGGGCAAGGGCATCCGCTACGAGGGCGAGGTCGTGAAGCTCAAACCCGGCAAGGCGATGGGCAAGTAAGTCCCGCGGCGAACGGTTCGCAGCGTTCGCATGAAATCGGGGCGACCGAAAGGAAGTTTGACGATGGCAGACAAGAACAAAGAGAAAACCCGGCGGCTCGTCGCCCGCAAGCACTCGATCCGCAACCGCCTCACCGGCAGCGGCCAGCGCCCGCGCCTCACCGTCTATCCCAGCGTCAAGCACATCTACGCCCAGGTGATC
>JBGTBZ010000441.1:0-4921 GCA_041749155.1 Phycisphaerae bacterium | reverse complement strand
CCCCCGCAGCGCCTGCTGGAAGCGCGGCGCGTGCAGGGGCACGACACGACCGCCATCGGCGCGGCGATGCACGCGACGAGCCACTTCGAGGGCCACGCCCAGGAGATCGTCCTGCTGACGCGCCTTCAGCTTGGGGACCTGTATGAGTACCTCTGGAAGCCACAGACGCCCGAGCAGGTCTCGGGGCGCTAGATGCCTGCCCCCTCGCCCCCCAAACTTCCCTGCTCCGGCGGAACAGCGTCGACGCTGCGGCGCTCCTCGATCTCCGCCTTCAGCTCGCGATCCTCCTCGTCGAGCTGGTAGGTCGGGACCGGGGCGATTTCCTGCTCCTCCGGCAGCGGACCGCTGCGGATGCCCAGCTTGATGAAATCGATCTCCGAGTTGATCTCCGCCCCGATCAGCAGGAACAGCGCATCCAGGTAGAACAGCAGCATCAGCACCGCCACGCCCGCGACCGCGCCGTAGGTCTTCTGGTAGTTCTCCGCCGCGCCGAAATAGTCGAGGTAGATTCGGAACGCCCAGGCCGTCAGCAGCCACATGATCACGCAGAACGCGCTGCCCGGGGAGAAGAGGTGCATCCGCGTGGTCAGGCTTGGCCCAAACCGGTACACGAGCGCCAGCACCCCGAACAGCAGAAGCAGGCCCAGCGCGTAGCGCAGCGGGTTGATCAGCCAGAGAAACGGCACCAGCTCGTATCCACCCACCTCGTAGCGCGCGGCATAAGCCAGGAATGCATCCGTCACGGGTATCAGAATCAGCACCGCCAACACCATCGCTGCGACGATGACGGTCAGCAGCATCGCCACCGGACGCGCCCGGTACAGCGGACGCATCCTCTCGGGGCGGACGTCGTAGCACTGATCGAGGCCCGCCATCGTCATGGACATGCCGCCGCTGGCGGTGAAAAGGGCGACGAGGATGCTGAGCGTCGCAAGGCTGGGGTTGGGCTGATTCAGAATTGTGTCGACGATCTCGCTGATCGTGCTGGTGATCGGCGCCGGCTGCACGCCGGGCTCCTCCGGCTTCACATCAGCTGGCTGGGTCGTGGCGGCAGCCTCCGCGACCGTCGGGGCGTAGGGGATCTCGACCAGCCCTCGAAGCCGCTCCGGGTCGTCCTGCGCGGCCTGTTCGACAGCCTCCGCGGGATCTTCGCCGGTCACGAGGGCGGCGTCGATGAACTGCTGTACCTCTTCGGCTCTGGGCTTGAGGCGGACGCTGCCGATCTCCTCTGGCAGCAACGGGAGCAGCGAGATGCAGAAGATCAGAAAGGGGAAGAGCGCAAACAACCAGGAATAGGCCAGGGCGGCAGCCCAGACCAGCAGGTTGTCGTTCCACATCTGGTTGTACACGCGCTTCAGGAATGTCCAGGGACCGACATTCTTCCAGACGTGCCCGATGTCGCGCAGCCGTGCCACGCCGCGATGGTACGGGCCGCCCAAACGAGCAGGGAAGGGGTGCCTTCCCACCCGAGGCACGCCCAAGGACCGCCCCGCGACGAACTTTCCTTCAGTTTCATGCGGCGGGCTGCCGATACCCGGTATTGAGTATGACCATGCTGTCCACAGGCCCCTCACTACTGGACGCCGCCGGCCTGACGGTGTCGGTAGGGGCCGTGCAGTCCGGCGGAGCCGGCGGCTGGGATGTGCTGCAAACGCAACCCCTGCAGGACGCCACGCAATCGGCCCGGCAGGACGTTCAGCAGCTTGTGGAGAGCGTCTCCGGTCGCGATTTCCAGTGGCCGGATCGGTACGAGCTTCTGGGCTTCTGCCGCGAGTCTGACAGCATCCTGGCGGCGGTGCTGCTTTTCCTGGGGATCATTTACAGCGCGTTTGGCTACACGATCTTCAAACTCGCTGTCACGCTGAATGTGGCCGGGCTGGGAGTCTGGGCGGGCTGGTTCGTTGGCAAGCAATTCGACGCCCGCCTTCCCGCGATGGTGATCGGAGGGGTGCTCTTCGCGGCCCTTGCGTGGCCCGCCATGCGCTTCGCGGTGGCGGTCTGCGGAGGGCTGGTCGGATTCGTGATCGGCGTCGCGATCTGGCGCTCCCTGGGAATGGCGGACAATTACGCGGCCGCCGGCGGGGCGATCGGGGCGGTCTTCCTGTTTATGCTCAGTTTCAGCCTCTTCAAGGTGACGATCCTGACCTTCACCGCCATCCAGGGGGCCGTGATGCTGCTCGCGGGCCTTCTTGGGCTGCTGCTGAAGTATCCACCGGTCGACGAGCCAGTTTCACAATGGCTGGTCGAGCAGCCGGCCCTGCTGCCCATCACGCTGCTGTCGCTGTCGCTGGTGGCCCTGCTCTTCCAGCAGCAATGGCACCGCCAAGCGGCGGAAGCCTCGGATTGAAATAGCATTGCGGCGGATGCTCGCCTACACAGTTTGATGCTCGCCTACACCGTTTTCTGCGACTTCACGAATGCCTCTGTGGCGGACAGGTGGGTCCAATGGCTGCTTGAGGAGCACGTGGAGGATGTATGTCGCGCTGGCGCTCTCAGCGCGGAGGTGGTCCGCGCGGACACACCGCCTGACGGATCTGCCGCCCGCTGCGAGGTGCGATATCGCTTCGCCAGCCGGGCCGACTTCGATCGATACGAGCGCGACCACGCGCCGCGGCTGCGGGCGGAGGGCCTTCGGCGGTTTCCGCTCGAAGAAGGACTTCGCTACACCCGCAGCACGGGCGAGATCCTGGCAGGCGCTCAAAGCACTTCGGCCGCCCGCGGATAGCTCCCCTGGATCCGGACGTTCGCTCACAGCCCAGGTTTCTATCCGATGGCCCCTGTCCCTCATGGCTTTTGAATCCGCAGGTTCCGGAAGCGGATCGGCCGACCCTCGGACTGAAAGCCGATGGGGCCGTCAGCCGGTTCGGCACTGTCCCCCTCGTCGATCAGCACGTCGTTGACCCAGACACGGATCGCTCCGGCCTCGCACTGGACTTCCATCTTGTTCCACTGGCCGACAGGCTTGATGGCCTTCTTCTGGGCCGCCTGGCGCTCCAGATCGCTACGCCGGCTGGTGAATTTGCCTCCGGCGATGCCGAAGATGTGGCCAGCATCGCGGTTCATGAGCTGGGCCTCGACGCAGGCAGGCCAGACCTTGTGCGGCTCGCGGATGTGAAGCAGCACGCCGCTGTTGCCGTCGAAGGAGGCATCGTCGGCCAGCTCGGCGGGGCGGTCATACTTCCACTCGAAGCGGAGGATGTAGTCGCGATAGCTCTCCTTCGTCGCAAAGTAGCCGTTAGGCCGGCCGGTCAGGGCCACCTCGCCGCCCTCGGAGATGCTGATTGTGTCGGTATTGATCTCAACGAGCCGGAACTGCTGAACATCGGCCCCACGGACCAGGGGCGTGAAGTCCTTCTCATCCTGCCCCGGCGGGTGCGCACGGCCGGCGAAGGCGATGAGAAGCGTGAGCAGGGCTGCGAGAGCGACGACGAGTACGGGTTTCATCTGGGCTCCTGTGGAACCGGAGCATACCAGAAGCGACCGACGCATTCATCTGCGCTGGGTACGCCGTCTCGCCCGGCTTCACCGCGGTTCCCGCTCATACTCCTTGAGGAACCCCTCGAACTCGCGCAGGTGCCCCTCCTCGTCGGCGAGGATGGTGGTGACCATGTCCTGGGTCACGTAATCCACCCCCTCGCAGGCGCGGATGACGTCGATGTAATGGTCGATTGCCCCCTGTTCCGCCTCTATGACGCCGCGGATCACCGCCTGGACGTCCGTGGTGTCCTCCGGCGGCTGGAGATAAGTCTGCTCGGCCTTGAACTGCATGCTGCCGGGCGCCAAGCCATAAAGCTCCTTGATGCGCCGTGCGAACCGCTGGGCATGCCCGATCTCGGCGGTGATGTCGGCGGCCAGGGACTTCTTGATTTCCTCGGCACGTACGCCGTCGAGGTTGACCGAGTTGGCGATGTAGTTCACCACCGTCTCGATCTCCATCCAGTAGGCGCGGGTGAGCAGCGCGATGATCTCGTGCCGTTTCTTCTCGTCGCGGATGATGGGCATGGCTTGGTCCTCGCTGGAGTAATTGTCAGCTTGCAGCCGCCTGCTTCCCTGCGCCTGCGCCTTTCCTGAACACAAAGTTCCCGCTGGCCTTGTCCAGATCGACCTCGATCGTCTCGCCGGGCGCGAACTCCCCCTCCAGGATCCGGCTGGCCAGCGGGTTCTCGATCCGCTGCTGGATCAGGCGCTTCAGCGGCCGGGCGCCAAACGACGGGTCGTAACCCTCCTCGGCAAGCTGCTTCCGGGCGGCTTCGGAAAGAACCAGCGTCAGGTCTCGGTCCGCCAGGCGCTTCCGCAGGCGCTCGAGCTGGATCTCCACGATCGCGGCCAGGTCCTGGCGCGACAGCGGGTGGAAGACGATGATGTCATCCACTCGGTTTAGAAATTCCGGCCGGAAGTGCCCCTTGAGCACCTCGCGGACCGCTGCCTCGATCTCCGCCTCGGGGGCGCCCTGCTGCGTCAGCGCCTGAATCCGATCCGACCCGATGTTGCTGGTCATCACGATGACCGAGTTCTTGAAGTCGACCGTCCGGCCCTGGCCATCCGTCAGCCGCCCATCGTCCAGCACCTGGAGCAGCACGTTGAAGACGTCCCGATGAGCCTTCTCGATCTCGTCGAACAGCACGACGCTGTAGGGCCGACGCCGCACGGCCTCAGTCAGCCGCACGCCTTCCTCATACCCCACGTAGCCCGGCGGAGCGCCGATCAGCCGAGCCACCGAGTGCTGCTCCATGAACTCGCTCATGTCGATGCGCACCATCGCGTGCTCATCGTCGAACATGAACGCCGCCAGCGCCCTGCAAAGCTCGGTCTTGCCCACGCCGGTCGGCCCCAGGAACATGAAGCTGCCGATCGGCCGATTCGGGTCGCCCAGGCCCGCGCGATTCCGCCGCACCGCGTCCGCCACCGCGCGCACCGCCTC
>JBGTBZ010000440.1:0-7586 GCA_041749155.1 Phycisphaerae bacterium | reverse complement strand
TGCTCGGCCGGCTCCGTGGCAGGCTGCGTTGCAGGCTGGGTCGTTGGCTGCTCGGCGGTGCCGCCGTCCTGGGCATGTGCCCGCCAGGCTGTGATCGTCAGTATGCCCGCGAGGAGGCACGCGATGGGAGTCGTGGGCTTCATAGGTTTTTGATCCTCGGAAAGTCCGGAACGAAGTGGGGCGTTCCACGGCTGCCCGATCATAGGGGCCGGGGGCCGGGCTGCTAACCTTCCCTGTCTCGCGTTGCCTCTCCCGGACTCTCAGCCTCCGCCTTCGTTGGCCCGGAAACCCCCTCCTGCCCATCCGGAAGGCTGCCTCCACTCAGCGAATCACGCGCGAAGCAGAGCTCCTCCACGATCCGACCCCGCACGATGTGCTCCTGAATGATCCGCTCCGCCGCGGCGGGCGTGACATCCTGATACCACGTGCCCTCTGGATAGACGACCACGATGGGCCCCTGGGCACACATCCTCAGGCAGTCGCACCTGGTGCGGTATACGGCGGGGCCATCTTCGCGGTTGCCGGTGAGCCCCAGCGCCGCGAGCCGCCGCTTGAAGACGCCCCAGACACGTGCGCCAAGCTCCGCGTCACAGCAACTCGGCCCGGTACATATGAGCACATGCCGCGCCAGCCGCCCGACCCCGAAGATCGGCGCGACCGTGGCCGGAGGCGCCTGCTCTAGCCGCGGCGTGCCGGATTGCTCGGTGTCGGAGCGCTGGACCATGAGAGAAGCTTACGCGTAGCCCAAAGCGAAGGGCCCGCCTGATCGGCGGGCCCTCCCCATGGTTCATCACTTGAGTCCGACGGCTCTAGGCCCGGCGACGCCGGAGCATCGCCAAGCCAGCCAAGCCCAGGAGTCCGGCAGTCGCGGGCTCAGGGATCGCGGTGGCATTGAGGATGAAAGTACCACCATTGATATTGGCCGAGTTCTCGAAGTCCATCTCGCCGCCGCCGGAGGAAGCGCCCCAGAAGACGGCGCGGAAGCTGACCGAGGTGACGTTGTCGAAGGCGGCCAAGCTGACGTTGAGGTACTCCACGCCTGTCGTGGTAATCGTATTGGTCAGGACGCTGGTGAAGGTGCTGCTGCCGTTGACGGCCAACTGCACGGTGATGTTCGGCGGGCCCGACGAGTTGCGATCCACGCGGATCGAGAAATTGTCCAAGTCCCAGGGCTGATCGAAGCTCAGGCCCCAAGTGACGAAGTCGTTCGCGGTGATGGCGGCTGCCTGGCTCGACGCATTGGCGCCGTTGACCGTAAATGTCGAATGGCTGGTGGAGGGAAAGTTCAGTCCCGAGCCCTTTGTAAGTCCAGTGCCACCCACAACGCTCGGATGAACATTGATGTAGGACGAGCCCCCGGTCGTAGGACCAGAAACTAATGTCGCCATTGCGTCAGCCCGTGCGTCAACCGCAGCCATCAGAGCCGCGGTCGCCGCACAAATCGTTACTACTAAAACTCTCCGCATTTCCGATCCCTTCCAAGGCCAAGAAGTGTGTCGAACTCGTTAAGCCCGCCGACGGCGGAGCATCGCGAGGCCAGCCAGGCCCAGGAGTCCGGCGGTGGCCGGCTCGGGAACGGCCGAGGCGTTGAGGCGGAAGGAGGCGTTGTTGATGTTTGCGGAGTTCAGCGGGCTGAACTGGCCGGTCCCGTTCCACAGCACGGCCCGGAAGCTCACGGACGTCACGTTGTCGAAGCTCGACAAATCGACGTTCAGCATCTCTTCGCCGGCCTCAGCGACCGTGGTGTCCAAGAGGGTAGTGTCGACGAACGCGCCGCCGTTGATCGAAATCTGTACGCGCAGCGCCTGCGGGCCGGTGCTGTTGCGGCCGTAGCGCATTGAGAAGTTGTCGAGGTTCCACGGCTGGTTGAAGCTCAGGCCCCAGGTGAAGAAGTCGCTGGCCGTGATCGCGGCGGCCTGGGTCGTGGTGCCGGCGCCGGTCACCGTGTAGACGGAGAACGTGCCGCCCGGATTTGACAGGCCTGCAGCAACGCCGTAGCCGGCGCCACCGATAACGCTGGCATGCACGTTGGTCCAGCTCGAGTTGCCTGAGCCGGGGCCAGGACCCGACACAAGGGTGCCCATGACATCGGCGTTCGCCTGGGCTGTAAACATCAGCGCCGCAGCGGCGGCGAACGAGGTAATGAGGCTCTTGATTCGCATTTTCTTCTACTTCCCCTCGGGTAAAGACCGGGGACACAACTTGAACAACCGGGCTCGGGAAGACGGAGGCCAACGGCGTCGTTAAGACCGCTCCGGCACTCGTTTCCTCTTCCAATCCTCCGGCGACGACCACGTCGTCCAAAACCATAACCGCAGGCAGGCGGACTTTCCACCTGTTCGGAGGCTAAGGGTGCCACAATCGGCTGGGCATGTCAAGGCTATTTGGCATCAATCGGCCGTCGGAATCTTGCTGAATTTCAGGGGGCGTAAGTGCCCTTCGTTACAATCCTTACGTTCGGCGCCGGCGGAGCAGGAACAGCCCCCCCAGCCCTGCTAGGGCCAGACTGGCCGGTTCTGGCACCGCTGTGGCGTTCACAGCGAAGTCGTCGATCCGGAATGTACCGGTCGAGGCGGTGGTCCCTCCGTTCTCCGCTGTGGTCCCGTTGACCGCGACGCGGAAGAAGATCGAAGCGTCGTTATCTAAAGCCGTGATGCTCGTTAGGTCGAAGCTCAGGACGTTCTCCGGACGAAATGTCGTAGACGAGAAGTCCAAGTCTGGGCCATCGTAGGTGCTGCCGAACTGGATGTAGGTGGTCCCATCGGTGCTGTAGAAGAAGTCGAAAAAGCCCGGACCCGTAGCGCTGGTGGCCTGGCCGTAGCTCACCGTGATGTTCTCGAAGCCCGTCGAATTTGTCTGGAACTGGTAATACTCACCTGGATCCCAGCCGTTCGAACTGAACGACTCATTCGAGCCGTTTCCGGCGGGGTTACTGAAGGTTCCGCCCGAGTTGCTGGATGCAACACTGGACGCTGCGAAGATTCCGCTCTCAGCGGTATGCGGGCCCGACGTCGTCGGAACCGAGGTCTCGAACGTCCAGAGCGCCAGCAGGTCAGCCCTTGCCGTAGCCACGAGCCCTAAGCTGGCAACAGCGGCCAGGGCGGCAATCTTGATCGAACGCATATTCGCTTCTCCCCAGCCAAACGGCCGGTTTACAGGCTCCTTGGGACACAACTTCACGCCCCGCCGGCGAAGCCGGACAGTGGGTGTGACACGACCGGGCGATCTGCCCGGGCCCGCCGAAGGCCTTGATTGCACTTCCTCAGCCTCCTCGACGGGTGCCGCAGAGTAGTAACCCCGCCGGCACCGCGCGCAAAGGGTACATGAAATCCCGGTGAGCACAAGAAATACACCCACAGGTGCTTTCAGTGCCCGAAAGCGCCTCCGGAAACCTCTCGTACAGTCGTTTCAGCCGACATATCCACACCTTCTCCACGCCGATCAGGCACCCGACGCCCAGGCGTCCACCCACTCGCACAGGGTGTGGTAGAGGATCTTGTGCCCCTCCTGAACCCGGTGGGCCGTCTGGGCCGGAACGATCAACTCGACATCGCATCGCCCACGGGCATCCCCGCCATCCTTGCCCAGAAAGCCGACCGTCTTCATGCCCCGGGTCGTGGCGGCGGAGAGGGCCCGGAGGATGTTCGGGCTGTTTCCGCTGGTGGTCAGGACCAGCAGGACATCGCCAGGACGGCCAAGAGCCTCAATCTGCCGCTCGAAGACCGCGTCGTAGCCGAAGTCGTTGCCGGCGCAGGTCAGGACCGTCGGATCCGACAGAGCGATCGCCGCCAGTGCCCGCCGATTCTTCTGGAAGCGGACGACCAGCTCCTCCGCCAGGTGCATGGCGTCGGCGCAGCTTCCGCCGTTGCCGCAGACGAGCAGCTTGCCGCCCTTTTCCCAGCAATCGGCAAGCAGATCGCAGACCTGCTGCATGGCGGGCGCGAGGTCGTTAAGTCGCGGCGCCAGTTCGACCATCTCGCTGGTTGCGCGGGAGAGCAGTGCGTCAATGGTCATGGCCAGATGGTAGCGATCGCTCCCCAGCTCGCGTTTTGCCACGCCGGGCTCCGAAAAGCCCTCACATCGGGAGATCCACCTACTTTTCCTGGGTGTAGAGGTCCAGGTAGAAGTAAAGCAGTTGCTTGCCGCCGACTGAGCGGGTGCGGCCGTGCCGGAAGTGAAAGCGCTCGAAGAGCCGCACGGCCGAGCGCTGCTCCACGTAGCTGTCAAGCTGGACCTTCAGGCAGCCGCTGTCGCGGCAGAATCGGACGGCGGTCTCAAGGAGGCGCGACCCGAGCCCCCGACGGCGGTGCGCTGGATGGACGCGGAGACGCCGGATCTCTCCAACTCCCTCCTCGTGGTGCTGGACGCCGACCATTCCGACGATGTCGCCAGGCCTGGCGCCGGTGGGCAGCCATTGGCCAAACTGCGGCGCCGCCTCGGTGAGCTGCGCGACCCAGAAGCCGCTGCGAGGGTCCAGGAGATAGGCCGAGCGGATGTCGTCGACGTCCAGGCCGGTGTCGTTGTCAGCCAGCTTTCCGCCGAGCAGTCCCTCGGTATAGAGGCCGCGACAGATGGGCTGGTCGGAGTCGTCGAAGGGTCGAATTCTGTACAGAGACGTGAAATCCACGCCCTGGGCCGCCTGCTTGGGGTCGGCCATGTCCGGCTCATGCTCCACCCCGGGCTCCGGGGGCCTGTCGAGCGGAGAAGTATTGCTGAGTGGAGCGGACACGTGCCTTGCTTTCGATCGGGTGACTGCCGACAACCAGACGGCGGCTGGCGACCCTTGCGGCGGTTGCCAGTGCACCGGGCGACCCAGGTTGTGCGGGAGGCAACGGCCGAACCAATGGTATTTCCCGCTTTACGTGCAAGGCAATCCGGCCTGATCAGAGCCGCAGTGCATGCACTTCCAATGCGTCGGCGTTTAAGTCCAGCAAGGCAACGGTTTTGGGTTGAGCCCGATATAAAGCCCCGGGATTGATCCAGCGGAGCCGGCCAATTCTGCGGTCGTGAGCTACGTGCGTGTGGCCGGTCAGCAGGTAGTCATCCTCCTGGGCCTTGCCGACGGCGGATACCTGCTGGCCATTATCGCCATGGGTGATGGCGAAGGACCGTCCGCCAAACTCAAAGCGACCGAAGCTGCCCAGGCAGGCCAGGCCCAGGTCCTGGGCGTAGCGGGCCAGGCGTGGGCGTTCGAGGTCGTTGTTTCCCCAGACAAACCAGACCTGGTGGCCGGCGAGGGCATCGAGCACGGGCTCCTGGCCGACGTCGCCGCAGTGGGCCAGGGCCTGGGCGCCCAGGTCGATGAGCGTCCGGACGGCGAGCTGACAGGCGTCGGCCCGCCCGTGGGTGTCGGAGAGGATGCCAAGCCGCGTGGCACCGGCAGCCTGCACGTTCATGGAACAGATCGTAGGTTGAGCGCGAAGATTGAATCGGCTAGACACTCCCGCGGTGACACAGGAGCCGGATATCCGTGCCCGACGCTGGGATTACCGGGCGGTGTTCGCGATCACGCGCATCTACGGCCACGCCTACCAGCAACTGCACCAGCGCACCCCCTGCACGGTCCCCCGCCAGGGTCCTGCCCTGGTCGTGGCAAATCACACGGCGGGCCTGGACCCGACGATCATCCAGGCGACATGCCCGCGGCCGATCGCCTGGCTGATGACGCGGGAGTTCTACGACATTCCGCGGCTGCGGTGGTTCTTCGAGTGGTCGCGGATGATCCCGATCGACGTAAGCGGGCACGACACGACGGCGTGGCGGGAAGCGATTCGAGCGCTGAAGCAGGGGCAGGTGGTGGGCGTGTTCCCTGAAGGCCGTATAGAGCGGGATGACCGGCTGATGCCCTTCCAGAACGGCGTGGCGCTGCTGGCGATCCGGGGAGGGGCCAGCCTCTACCCGGTCTACCTGGACGGTCTGCAGCGGAACACGCCGATGCTGGAAAGCTACCTGATGCCGCAATACCCGAGCGTCGCCTGGGGCGCGCCGCTTCCGACGGGCGCCGGGACAGCGCGAAAGAGACTCGAAGGGCTGACCGAGGAGCTTCAGGAGCGGATCGAGGCTCTGCGCTTCCGCTACCCGGCGCGCCGGCGCAAAGGGCGGCCGATCCTGGGGTAGATGTGAGGCGCCCGCCTCGCCTGCTAACGCGCCCAACGTTGTCCGCATAGGATTCGGTTGTGAGCCAGGCGGTTCCGGTCATCTTCGCGCCGCTGGGAGAGCGGATGCGGCTTCGCGGGCGGGATCGGGCCTTCGCCGCCTTCATCGCCGGGCTCTGCCTGGTCGTCCTCGCCATCGCGGCTTACCTGGAGCCGGACCCAGCGGGCGTCGGGACCACCATGCGCCTGGGCATCGCCCCCTGCGGCTTCCTGCGGCAGTTCGAGATCCCCTGCGCGGCCTGCGGCATGACCACGAGCTTCAACCACTTCGTCCGCGGCGATGTCGTGCGGAGCTTCTGGGCCCAGCCGCTTGGCCTGGTGCTGGCGATCGCCACCTGCACCGTGTTCTGGGGGTCGGCATACATCGCCGCGACGGGCAGGCCGGCACACCGGCTGTTGCGGCGGCTGCCGGGGGTTAAGCTGATCCTGGCGGGCGTGGGGCTGGGCATCGCCGCCTGGGGCTTCAAGATCGCCATCACCCTGCTGGGCATGGCGGACACTCAGTGGTAAGTGGTTCCCGGCAAAGGTTCCCGATGATGCATGCCATGCGTGCCATGCTGTTGTTGCTGCTCGCTGGAGCCTGCGGGTGCCAGCTCCTGGGGATCGTCGCCGCCAAGGCGCCCCCGCGAACGGTCCCCGCCGCCTACCAGGACCTCGCCGGCCGGCGGACCGCCGTCTGGGTCTGGGTCGACAGGGCTGTAGACCTTGATTACCCGCGCCTTTCCCTGGACGTGGCCACGCGTGTGCAGACGAACCTGGCATCGGTCCGCGACGGCGGGAACAATCGCCAGAAGCGCGAGCTGGCTGGAATCAGCTTCCCCGTCGAGCCCGCTTCCATCGTCCGCTACCAGAAGCGCGACCCGACGTTGAACATGGCCCCAATAACCCAGATCGCACCGCGGCTCGATGTCGAGCGGCTGATCTACATCGAGATTGCCAACTTCACGACCCAGGGCGGCGCCGCCGCCGGGCTGATGCGGGGGGTGGCGAACATCGACATCTCCGTCATCGAGGTGGACGCCACCGGCGAGGCTCGGGAGGGGTTTCGCGAACAGGGTGTACAGGTGGTCTTCCCCCGAGGCGGGCCGGCGGAGGGAAGCAGCACCACTTCCGGAAGTGCAGTCTACCAGGGCCTCGCCGCGACCATCGCCGATGAAGTGACGCTGCGGCTGGTCTCGCATCCCGAGCAGGAGCAGCGTTGAGAAGCATTTTCGCCCTGCTTCCGCTGGCACTGCTCACGGCCATGCTGCCCGGATGCAATCTCCTGGGGGTGGTTGCCCACAAGACGCTGCCCCCGCCCCGTGTGCCCGCGGAGCACGCCCTGGCCGAAATCCCCACCGCGGTCGTGGTGGAGTTCGACGCGACGGTGCTTGGTGAGCTGGGCGCGATCGATGCCGAGACGCTGGCGGTTGCGCTGGAGCGGGCGCTGCG
>JBGTBZ010000439.1:0-2104 GCA_041749155.1 Phycisphaerae bacterium | reverse complement strand
CATGACCACAGCAGGGCGGCGCCCAGCAGCGCCGAGGGTACCTGCGACATTGCCAGGGTCGCAAAGGCCGACAAGTGCGGCTGCGCCGCCAGCAGCAGGGCGGCCAATACGCCGGCAACGCCGTCGATCGCCTCGGCGGCGATCAGGTAGACGAGGGCCACCAGCGTCGCATAAAGCACCAGCGGGACGGCGTGGTGCGGCAAACCGAGCCAGACGCCCCAGACGTTCATGAGGCCCGTGCCGGGCCAGTAGATCGAGGCGTACACGGGCTCGACGAGGATGTGGAACGACTCGAAGAAATCCGCCAGCTCGTGCTGCGCAAACCAGAGCCGCAGGTGCGAGAGGTGCTGCGCCTGGAGCAGGTAGCTGTGCTCGTCATGGAGCATCGGATAAAGCGGCTGATCCGCGCTCCAGGCCCTCCAGACCGCCGCGGCAGCGGCGATCGCGCCGAGTGCCACGGCGGCCAGATAACGGGCCTTGGGCGGGGGCGCTCGCAGGAAGTCGAGCCCGGCGGCCATCGCCTGCCAGCCCCGAGAAGCACCTGCACTGCCCGCCGCGTGACCTGGCGGGCTGTTCCTCGGGGAAGGATCGGGCATGGCGGTATGATGCGTGCAGAGCCAGCAGATGGTCACGAGCGTTGCCTGCCGCGGGAAGGCTGCGACATGATAGTTCCTGCCCTGGAGCCCTGTAGTGGAACCGACCTCGAACAGCACATCAACCGGGGCCACGGCGGGCCGCGCCGGTGGCGACCGGGTGCTCGTTTTCGTCGTTGCTTACCAGGCTGAGACTCACCTGCGCGGCGTGCTGGAGCGCATTCCCCGCGAGGTGCTGGATGATCCGCGGATTGACCTGCTGGTCATCGACGACGCCAGCAGCGACCGCGGAGCGGATGTCGCCGGTGACTGGGCAAGGGCGAACGGCGCCCAGCGGGTGATCGTGCTGCGCAATCCAGTCAACCAGGGCTACGGGGGCAATCAGAAGCTGGGCTACCGCTTCGCCGTGGAGGGCGGCTATGACCTGGTTATCCTGCTGCACGGAGATGGCCAGTACGCTCCCGAGCTTCTGCCGCGGTTTGTGAAGAGCTGGCGCGAGACCGGGGCGGATGCGGTCGTCGGCAGCCGCATGGCGGAGCGCGGCGCCGCCAGGAAGGGGGGCATGTCAGCGTACAAGCGCCTGGCAAACCGCTTTCTCACGCGGTTCACAAACCGTCTCACTGGGCAGTCTCTCAGCGAGTACCACACCGGCTACCGCGCCTACTCGACGGCTTTCCTGAAACGCGTGCCCTTTGAGCTCAATACAAACGACTTTCACTTCGACATCGAGATCCTGCTCCAGGCCTTCCATGTCGGGGCACGCATCGCGGAGTTTCCTATCCCGACCCACTACGGTGACGAGGTCTGCCGCGTCAACGGGATCCGCTACGGCCTGAACGTCATGACGGCCACGCTGCAGTGGAAGCTCCACCGCATGGGCATGGCCTGCTCGCTGAAGTACCGCGGCCCCGGGCATGATCGCTATGCCGACAAGACCTACATGGCCTACAGCTCTCATCAGCTTGCCATGCGCGAGGTCGAGCGCCTGTCGCCTTCCAGGGTCCTGGACATCGGCTGCGGCCCCGGCTTCGTCGCCGAACAGGTGGCTGCCACCGGCGCGCAGGTCACCGGCATCGATACCCACGCGCCCACCAGGCCCGGCATCGCCCACTTCGTCCCCTTCGACCTTGAAGCGGGCCCGCTGCCGGTCGATGCCTGGGACTACGACGTCATCCTTCTCCTGGATGTCATCGAGCACCTCGCCGAACCAGAGCATTTCCTGCTTAACCTGCGCAACGGCCGCGACGCCGCCCACGTCCGGCCGGCGGATCGCCCGCCGGCCGCGCCGACCCTGATCCTGAGCACGCCCAACGTCGCCTTCGCGGCGGTGCGGATGAACCTCCTGCTGGGACGGTTCACCTACGCCGACCGCGGAATCCTTGACATCACCCACAAGCGCCTCTTCACCCGCAAGACGCTGCTGACTGCCCTGGAGGACTGCGGATACGACGTGGAGGCGATTCACGCCTCCGGCGTCCCGTTCGCCGCCGTCGTGGGCGGGCGGCCGGGTC
>JBGTBZ010000438.1:0-1518 GCA_041749155.1 Phycisphaerae bacterium | reverse complement strand
CACCGCGCGGGCCAAGGGGCTCTCGGAACGCGACGTCGTACTCCGCCACGCCCTGCCGACGGCCCTGCTGCCGGTGGTGTCGTTCCTCGGCCCGGCAGTGGCGGGGGTGCTGACCGGGTCGCCAGTTATCGAGAAGATTTTCGCTATCCCCGGCCTCGGCTGGCACTTTGTGCAATCGGCGCTCGACCGCGACCTGACCGTCGCCATGGGCCTGGTGCTGCTCTACACGTTCATCCTCTACTCGGCGAACCTGCTGGTAGACATCGCCTACCGGCTCCTCGACCCCCGCGTGGAGCTGAACTAGTCCCCATGCCCCCACCTCCAACACTGGAAGCCCCAACTCCAGAAGCCGCCACGACGGGCCGCGCGAACGTTGGCGTGTCGCTTACCACCGACGCCCTCCGCAAGCTGCGGAAGAACCCCGCCGCGATGGCTTCGGTTGCGGTGCTGGTGTCCGTGGTGCTGCTGGCGTTCTTTACACCGCTGCTGCCGCTGACGCCCCCCGACCGGATCAACACGAAACTAGATTTCGCCGAGCCGACGCTCGACGATGCCTGGCGCGGGACGTTTGACTACGGTGCCGCGGCCATCGCCAAATCGTATGAACTCGCGGATGAAGCCCGCATCCGCGCGGTAGAGAAACGCAGGGAGTACCGCGCACTCGTGACGGGTGGCGAGTCAACGCCCGCTCGCCAGGCCGCCTACCGCGCCTACACGCAGGCTAGCAACGCCGTTGAGGACCGCATCCAGCGTCCCTACTCCGACCTCGGCTTCCCGAAGCTCGATCCGCTGGCGCGCTGGCTCGTGCGATCGCGCTACGCCCTCTTCGGCCAGCAGACGATCGGCCCCATGTGCGGCCGCGACAAGCTTGGCCGCGACCTGCTGTCCCGCATTTTTTGGGGTTCGCGGGTGTCGCTGATCGTGGGGTTTGTGGCGACGCTGGTGTCGCTGGCGATCGGCGTGACCTGGGGCGCCGTGGCCGGCTTCGTGGGGGGCTGGGTCGACAACCTGATGATGCGGATCGTCGACGTGCTCTACTCACTACCGTTCATCTTTATCGTGATCTTCATCATCACGCTGCTCAGCGGCGACGAGATGAAGCAGTGGCTTGACGAGCACGGCATCGACCGCATCACCATCTTCTATTTTGTGGTGGGCGCCATCTACTGGCTCACGATGAGCCGCGTGGTCCGCGGGCAGGTGCTGTCGATCAAGAACGAGTTGTACGTCGAGGCGGCCCGCGCGCTGGGCGTCCCCCGCCCGACGATCATCTTCCGCCACGTCATCCCCAACCTGCTGAGCGTGGTGATCGTCTACCTCACGCTCACCATCCCACAGGTGATCCTGTTCGAGACGTTCCTCTCGTTCCTCGGCCTCGGCGTGGAACCCCCCGACGTGTCGTGGGGCCTGCTGGCGAACGAAGGGATCGAGGTCATCTCGCCGGTGAAGACCTACTGGTGGCTCATCGTCTTCCCCAGCCTAGCCATGGGCGCCACGCTGCTGGCGCTCAACTTCCTG
>JBGTBZ010000437.1:0-3491 GCA_041749155.1 Phycisphaerae bacterium | reverse complement strand
GGCCGCGGAGATGGCCGCCGCGGCGGGCGACGTCGAGACCTCGCTGCGTGCCCTGGAACAGGCGCCCGCCGCCGACCGTGACCCCGGCTCCAACCTGCTGCTGGCGTCGCTTTATCAGCGCACGGGGCAGTTCCAGAAGGTCGATGAGCTCTGCGAGCGGCTCCTCGCCACCCGAACTCCCATCGCGATAGGGTTCGTCGCGGCACATCATCGCGCCCGTGGGCGCACGCAGGAGGCGGAGGCGACGCTTGCCAAGCTTGAGGAGTTCGAGCTTCGGCCCGTCGTCATCAGCCTGGTCCGCGGCGATCACGCTTTGCGGTTTGGCGAGATCGACGCCGCGCTGGGTCACTATCGTGAGGCCATCCGGCTCGACCCCACCGAGGAGCGGGCCTGGCGCTCGATACTCGGCGTACTGGCTCGCACCGGCCCGCCCGCGGATCTGGCACGCGAGGCCCAAGCGGCAAGGGAGCGATTCCCGGCAAATCAGGGGTTCGCCGCAGTCACGGAGCTTGCGTCGACCTCAGCGGCGCTTACGGGGTGGCCGGAGATTGGCGCCGCACTGGACATGCTGCTGGACAACCCGGAGCAAGTGACCGCCGTCCGGGCGATGATCGCGTGGGCTTCCAGGCAGGAGCCCGCCGCCGTCGCGCTGCCCAAGCTGCGCAAGCTGGCGGACGACAACCCGCAGGCGCTTCCACTGCAACTGCTTGCCGCGCGGATGCACCTGGAGAATGGTCGCGTTGACGTGGCCTCCCAGTTGGCCCAGAGGGCAATGCGGGCCTTCCCGAACGATTCCGACAGCGCCCGCGTGGCGGCGTTGTCGCTGTTGTCGGAGGGAAGATGGGCCGAGGCGGTGGTGGCGAGCGACGAGTGGAAGCAGCGCTCTCCCCGGGAGTCGCTCGTGGCGGACATGGTCGCCACCAGTGCCCTGATAGAGCAGAAGGACTTCAGCCGCGCCGCACGCCGCATAGCTCCTCACGACCCAGCCACGATCTCTGACCGACAGGTTCAGACCCGCGTGGCAGCACAGAAGGCCGCATTGGCCGTCCAGAGCGGTGACCTTGCCGCCGCCGCAGCGGTTTTGCGGCCTCTGATTGCCGAGTCAGCCGAAAGCCGCGCCACCTGGCTGGGGCTGGCGGCGGGCCAGATCAGCGACCCGACAACGTCGCAGCAATGGCTGGAGGAAGCCGCGCCTCTGGCCTCAAAGGCGGGGTTTGCATCGAGACTCGCCCTGGTCGATGCGTATTTCGTCGCATCTGAACGCTTGAAGGCCCCTTCGCTGGAGCAGGGACTGGTCGCAACGCTCGCCAGCCTGAACGAGCAATCCGCCGATGGCACGCTCCTTGGAGGCGAACCCCTGATCTCCGATCACTGGTTAGCCCTGGCAATGCTCAACGAGAAGTGTCGAAATCTGCAGGCGGCCGAGCAGGCCTATCGACGATCGCTGGAGATGGAGCCGCGTCAAACGGTCGCGGCCAACAACCTTGCAATGCTGCTGCGGGAGTCAGATCCCGATGAGGCCCTTCGCCTTGCCAAGCTGGCCGCGACAGACACGGGCCCGAACCGCGCTAACTTCCTGGACACACTTGCTGCCGTCCACGAGCAGCGAGGCGAGATCGCGGCGGCGATCGACAGCGCCCGGCGGGCGGTTGAGCTGTCCCCCGGCTCGGCCCCGATGAAGGTGAGACTGGCCCGGCTGCTGGTCGCATCGGGCGACAGCTCTCGCGCCCGTCAACTGCTGGATGAGGCCGAGGTTCGACTCGCCGCGGGCGGTGCCGACGCTTTGCGTCGGGAGATCGCGCTCCTCAGGAGTCAGCTACCCCAGTGACGCGGGAATCGGACATTTTCGTGGAGTCGAGGACCATCGAAAGCGCCCCCAGTCACGAGCTTGTCGAGCTTTGCGCCCACATCGGCAACATAATCCGCCTCGCGGCGGCGGTAGAGCTGTCGGAGGTGGACGCAGCGTGCCGGTGCGTGCGGGACGGCGTGCCTGGGATCATCCTGGACCCGATGCGCCAGGCGGAATCTGCCGAGGACAGATGCCGGCTGTTGGCTGCATTTCGAACCTTCCGGACTGCGATAGACCTAGGCTGCTTGCCGCCGATGCGGGGTCGGATCGAGTTATGAGACGCTGCCGCGAGGTGGTAAGCACGGTAGTTTGGTGTGTTTAGGGTAGCGTGCGATCATTCCTAATTGGATTGCTCCTTTGGTCGTGCCTGTGCGCCGCTGATAGCGGCAGGCCGGCTGAGTTACGCCCGCCAGGGCGTGGCTTGACCAAGACGCCAGACCCAGGAGCAATCGTGGCCAGGAAATCAACCAGCGGATTTCGCGGACATGTTGAGATGCTTGAATCTCGTCGCCTGATGAGCGCAGAGGGCGGCCTGACAGGGACGTATTACGCGACGCCAGATCTGACTGGTCCGGGCCTGACGCGTATCGATCCTTCGATTCACTTCTATTGGGGCAAGGACGCTCCGATGCGGCAGATGCCTCACGACGGCTTCTCCGTCCGCTGGAAGGGACAGATCGAGGCGCAGCACAGTGAGCTTTACACCTTCTTTACGCGAACGGACGAAGGCGTACGGCTGTGGGTCGATGGTCAACTGATCATTGACGCATGGGATGGCCACAGCCTTTCGACGCATACCGGGGCGATTCAACTCGTGGCAGGGCAGCGATACTCCATCCAGATGGAATATTACGAAGGGATCGACAAGGCGACAGCGCGCCTGCTGTGGTCCTGCGCCAGCCAGGTGTTTGAGGATGTACCTGCCAGTGCTCTGTTCCCCGACTCCACGGCATGGACCGCGCCGATTCATCGGGTCGGGGAGCGAATCCAGATGGAGGATTTCGATCACGATGGGTCGCTTCGCTCGTACTTCGACGACACGATGGCCAATCGCGGCAACCTTTACCGGGCGACGCATGTTGACATACAGAAGGCCCGAGACTCCGGCGGCGGATACAACCTTGGTTGGGTGACTGCCGGGGAGTGGCTCAATTACACGGTGGAGGTGGCCGAAGCCGGCACCTACGACCTTGAGATCCGGTTCGCGTCGCAGGGAGCGGGCGGAACGTTTCACGTTGAGCTGAACGGCCAGAACGTCAGCGGCACCCTCAGCATCGCCGACACTGGCGGATGGCAGCAGTGGCAGACGCTGGTCCTCGAAGACGTCGCCCTCGACTCGGGGCGGCACGTCCTGCAGTTCGTGATGGACTCCAACGGACAATACGGCTTTGTCGGTAACTTCAATTGGTTCCAAATCGTTCCCCCGCCGGTTGCCCCTGCGGCTCCGAGCAGCTTGTCCGCGAGCGCTTCATCGAGCACGCGGATCAACCTGAGTTGGAGCGACAACAGCGACAACGAAACGGGTTTCAGGATCGAGCGGAGCACCAATGGGACCAACTGGACTGCGATCGCAACCTTGAGCGCTGACATAAAGAGCTTCGCTGCCACGGGCCTGAGCGCGAGCACGACGTACTACTTCCGC